>CAZAEG010000113.1:0-9041 GCA_964484035.1 uncultured Enterobacteriaceae bacterium
CGGCGAGTCCGCCGCGGCGCGTGCGCGGCAGCAACAGCATCACCGTCGCCAAGGCCGCCGCGGCCAGCCCGGAGAACGAGGCCCAGCGCATTAGCTGAAAACCGCTTCGATAGTCCCAAAGATTGAAGCGCGTGCCCGGCCCCGCGGCGAGCAGCAGCACGGCCGCCACGACGCCAAGCACGACGGCAAAGTGCGCGGGTTTCCAGGCGGCCCTGATCACTCAGTCGACCTGGAATTCGGCGGTGAGGCTCAACGTCCGCCCCGGCAGCGGATACACCGCGTAACGGTCGGCCGTGAACTGGCTGCGCACGGCGTAAGTGTAGTACTGCTCGTCGAGGAGGTTGTTGATCGCCGCCGAGAGCCTGCCCCAGCCGAACTCGCGCGCCAGCTTCAGGTCGACGACGGCGTATGCCGGAATTTCCACTTCGAGCGAGTTCGGCTCGTCGTTGTCCATGAACTGCGAGCTCACCGCCGTCAGGGCGCCCGAGAGGCGCGTATGCGGTCCGATGTCCCAGGCGATGCCGAGATTCAGCTTGTGCTCGGGCACCAGCGGCACGCGCCTGCCGGCGATGTCGAGGTTTGTGCCGATGACAAATCCCGAGCCCGCCAGCACGCCCGTGCGAAAGCGCGCATCCGTGTAGGCGTAGCCGCCTGCAAGCTGCAGCGCGCCCGTCAGCCGCCAGGTGCCGTCCAGCTCTACGCCGCGGCGCCGCGACGGCGGCAGGTTGGTATTGCCGACACCTGTGGTAAACGGATCGAGGTGGATTTCGTCGGTGACGTCGGTCTGGAAGAGCGTTGCCCGCAGCCGCGCGGCGCGCGCGCTCCACTGCGCCCCCGCCTCGTAGGTGAGCGCGGTCTGCGGCCGCAGGATCTGGAACTGCGCCGCGAACGTGGCGTCGCTCTCGTAGATCTCGTCGGCACCGACGAAGCGCAAGCTCCGCCCGGCGCGCGCGAACGCCGTAAAGGCGCCCGAGAGCGCATGGCGCAGGCCGACCTCCCAGGCATGCTCGCGCTGCCGCGCGGCGGCCGCGGGCGCCTCCGAGCCGAACCCCGCGCCCGGATCGTAGTTGTCCGTCGCCCGGTACTTTGCGCGCTCTTCGCGCCAGCCGAGCGTCAGCAGGCTCGCCGCCGAGAGCTGGACGCGGTCCTGCACGTAGAGCGCCTCGGTGTCGCGGTCGATGCGCACGCGGTTGATCGGCCGGCCGGCGTTCTGCGGCCGGTCGGTGCGCCGGGAGTCGTAGCGCCAGCGGATCCAGTCCGCCCCGAGCGTCAGGGTGTGCCGCTGCCCGCCCAGCACGAGCGGCACGCGCATTCTCGGAGTGAGCGCGGTGTACCCGAGCGCATCGTCGCGGTAGGTGGGAAAGCCGCCCTGGTCGAAGTAGGCCTGCTGGCGCTTGTCGCGCCAGTCGGCGCCCAGGTTCAGCTCCGCCGCGCCCAAGCGCCTCACGTACGTCGCACCGAGACGCTCGCCGTCGCGGTTCGACCAGTCGAGCGGCGTCTGCGCGCCGCGCGGGTCGGTGGCGTACTCGTTCAAGCCAATGGAGGGCTGCACGTTGCGCGCCCCCGGCAGGCGCAGCTCCTGGCGGTCGGTGCCGGCGCGCAGGTCGAGGTAGCTCTCGCCCGGCCCCCAGCGCAGGTTCACGCCCGAGTTCTTCTGCAGGTTGCGGTTGTTCTCGCGGTAACCGTCGGCGTCATAGCCGTGCAGCGTGGCGTTGATGCCGAGCGCATCGCCCGCGCGGCTGGCGTAGAGCTGGCCTTCGCGCGTGTCGTAGCTCGCGACGCGCAGCGCGGCCTCGCCGCGCCGGCCCTGTTTCAGCGGCGAACGCGTGATGATGTTCACCACCCCGGCGCTCGCGCCGTCGCCGTAGAGCACGGCGCCTGAGCCGCGCAGGATCTCGATGCGTTCGACGGCGGCGAGCGGGATCGCTGGCCATTGCACGCCGGAGAGATCGATGTCGTTCACGCGCCTGCCATCCACCAGGACCAGCGTGTTCTGCGTGGCGCTCGCGCCAAAGCCGCGCAGGTCCACCGTCGCGGCTGCGGCGTTGTTGCCGTAGAGGTCCTTCATCGTCAGGCCGACCTGCTCGGCGAGCAGCTCCGGCAGCGTGCGTGCCCCGCTCTTCTCGATGTCAGCGGCCTCCAAGACCGTGGCGCTTGCCGGCAGGCGGCGCACGTCCTCCGGAAAGCGCGTGGCGCTGATGATGACGGCGTCGGTGGATTGCGCGAACACCGCCGGCGCGAGCGCGGCGAGCAGCGCGAAGATGGCGATGCGATTCATGAGACCTCCCCGGCGTCATCCCCGACGCCTCAAAGTGGTGCAGAAAGTCCACAAGGCCGGTCTCCGGACTCGCGAGCAGGCGCTGGTGCAACGCGCCGGGCGTGCCGCCTTCCCATGGAACGAGCTTCCACAGTGGCGGGGTGGCACGCCCCCTCGCTTACCGTTGCGGGGGCAGTACAGGGATCGCGGGCGCGCATGTGCACCGCTCACCTGTTTCCCGTTTCATCCTCGCGAAGCGAATCTCCGCGAAGACACCTTGCAGCTGACTACGCGAGCGATTATACAAACCGCCATGAAGCGCGCAATGCTCGGCGCCTTGCTGCTGGCGGCCTGCGCCGCCCATGCCGAAGTGCGCGTGACGGACGACTACGGCAAGGCGGTGGTGCTCGCCGCGCCGGCGCGGCGCGTGGTGAGCCTCGCGCCGCATCTCACCGAGCTGATGTACGCCGCGGGCGCCGGCGAGCGCATGGTCGGCGCGGTGCAGTACAGCGACTACCCGGTCGCGGCGCAGCGCCTGCCGCGCATCGGCGGCGAAGCGTCCATCGACCTGGAGGCCCTGGTCGCGCTCAGGCCCGACCTGGTGGTCGCCTGGCCCAATGCCGGCAGCACGCGTGCGGTCGAGCGCATCGCGGCGCTCGGCGTTCCGGTGTTCCGCTCCGAGCCGCGCGAACTCGAGGACATCGCGCGCACACTGGAGACCCTCGGCAGGCTCGCCGGCACGGAAAGCGCGGCCAGCGCCGCGGCGCGCGCCTTTCGCGCGCGCGCGGCGGCCATCGCGCACCGCCACGCCACGCGCTCGCGCGTGCGCGTGTTCTACCAGGTCTGGGACCGGCCTCTCGTCACGGTGAACGGCGATCACGTCATCAGCAAGGTAATGCGCTTGTGCGGCGGCGTGAACGTGATGGCGGATCTGCCCGCGCTCGCCCCGGAAATCGACCGCGAGCGCGTGCTGCGCGCCGATCCCGAAGCGATCGTGGCGAGCGGCGCGGACGGCGCGCGCCCGGCCTGGCTGGAGGCTTGGCGGGCATTTCCGGGCCTGGACGCCGTGCGCGGGGACAACCTCTACGTCATCCCGCCCGAATTGCTGCAGCGGCATACCCCCCGGCTGCTGGACGGCGCGGAGGAACTTTGCCGCATCCTGGAGGCGGTCCGGGTGCGCCGGGCGCGCTAAGACCTTCTCAGGAAACACATGCAGAACCGCCCCTTATTTCTTGACGCAGTAGCTGTTTTCGAACATAGTGTGCCGCGTGGAGGTGGAGCTCAATTCGCTCGAGCAGAAGGTCGCGCAGTTCGTCGGCGTGTGCGAGCGCTTGCGCGCCGAAAACATCGCGCTGCGCCAGGAGCTGGCGACCGCCCGCAACGACGCCAAGCGGCTGAACGAGAAGATCGAAGGCGCGCGCACCAGGGTCGAGCAGCTGCTCACGCGCCTGCCCGAGTGAACGCCAACGAGAAGCGCGCCGCCGACGGCGCAAAGACCCTCGAAGTCACGCTGCTCGGGCGCAGCTACCGCGTCGCCTGCAGCGACGAGGAGCGCGAGGCGC
Source organism: uncultured Enterobacteriaceae bacterium (assembly GCA_964484035.1). Lineage (GTDB taxonomy): Bacteria > Pseudomonadota > Gammaproteobacteria > Burkholderiales > SG8-39 > JAABQT01. Next base: position 3,820 of record CAZAEG010000113.1, read on the forward strand.
TGCTGCAGGCGGTGGCCTATCTCGAAGGCAAGATGAACGAGATCAAGGCCTCCGGCAAGGTCGCCGGCACCGAGCGCATCGCGGTGATGGCGGCGCTCAACGTCGCGCACGAACTTCTCAGCATGCGCCTCGGCGAAGGCTTTGACATGGGGGAGGCCAAGCGTAGAATCTCCTCGATCGAGGCGAGGCTGGAAGCGGCGCTCGCCAAGCAGGAAAAGCTGTTCTAGCGTTTCAGTGTCCCCTGCTGTGTTCGACCGGGCTCATATTTCCGAACCGATAGCTTCCCAAGGTTGCAGACCCTAGCGTCACTGTTGTGATCGTCCCACCTTCGGGTGCCGGACGAACCTGAGGTGACCGGCAAGCGACCACCCTGATCAAGCACAGGGTTCGGGAGCGAGCCCACCGGCACAAGCGGGGGGCCACCCCATAAGAACGACAATGCCTTTCTGGTTGATGAAATCCGAGCCCGACGAGTGCTCGATCGATGACGCGCTCGCCGCGCCGGGGCGCCTCACCCCGTGGAGCGGCGTGCGCAACTACCAGGCGCGCAACTTCATGCGCGACGCCATGCGCGTCGGCGACGGCGTGCTGTTCTACCATTCGAGCTGTGCCGAGCCCGGCATCGCGGGCCTCGCCGAGGTCGCATCGCCGCCCTACCCGGACCCGTCGCAGTTCGACCGGCGCAGCGACTACTACGACGCGAAATCGAAGCGCGCGGCGCCTCGCTGGGTCATGGTGCACGTGCGTGCGCTGAAAAAGACGCGCCTCGTGCCGCTCGCCGAGCTGCGCCGCCACAAGGCGCTGGCGAAGATGTGGCTGCTGCGCCCCGGCTCGCGCCTCTCGATCACCCCGGTGAGCCCCGCCGAGTGGCGCGCCATCACCGGCAAGCTCCTTTGAGCAACGACACGCTGCTGCGCGCGCTGGCGCGCGAGCCCACCGCCTACACGCCGGTTTGGCTGATGCGCCAGGCCGGGCGCTACCTGCCCGAGTACCGCGCCACGCGCGAGCGCGCCGGGAGCTTCCTCGCGCTCGCGCAATCGCCCGCGCTCGCCGCCGAAGTGACGCTGCAGCCGCTGGAGCGCTTCCCGCTCGATGCGGCGATCCTGTTCTCCGACATCCTCACGGTCCCGGACGCGATGGGCCTCGGGCTGCATTTCGCCGAAGGCGAGGGCCCGCGCTTCGCGCGGCCCCTGCGCGACGAGGCCGCCATCCGCGCCCTGGCCGCCCCGGATCCCGCTGCCAAGCTGCGCTATGTGATCGATGCGGTGCGGGAGATCCGCAGCGCGCTCGCGGGCCGCGTGCCGCTCATCGGCTTCGCCGGCAGCCCGTTCACCCTCGCCTGCTACATGGTGGAAGGCTCGGGCAGCGACGACTGGCGCGCGCTGAAGACGATGCTCTACGCGCGCCCCGATCTCCTGCACCGCATCCTGGAGGTGAATACCCGCGCCGTCACCGACTACCTGAACGCGCAGATCGAAGCGGGCGCACAGGCCGTGATGCTCTTCGACACCTGGGGCGGGCAGCTGAGCCATTCCGGCTACGAGGAATTCTCGCTCGCCTACTCGCGGCGCATCCTCTGCGGCCTGACGCGCGAGAGCAGCGGGCGCCGCGTGCCCTCGATCCTGTTCACCAAGGGGGGCGGCGCGTGGCTCGAGGCCATGGCGGCGAGCGGCTGCGACGCGATCGGCCTCGACTGGACGGTTGACCCCGCTGCGGCGCGCGCGCGCGTCGGTCCGCGCGTCGCATTGCAAGGCAATCTCGACCCCGCGGCGCTTTTCGCGCCCCCGGACGCGGTGCGCAGGGAAGCACGACGTGTGCTCGACGCATTCGGGCCGGCGCCCGGACACGTGTTCAATCTCGGGCATGGCATCTCGCAACACACACCGGTCGAAAGCGTCGCCGCGCTCGTGGACGAAGTGCGCACTTACAGCAGAAAATTACGCGGCGCCGCGAAATGAAACGCTTGACTTATGCACAAAGATGCGTTGTCGCTCTATGCAGACAGCGTTTTTCGAGATTCTCCCGGTAGAGTCACGCAAGACTTTGAATTCATGTAATAAAACACCCTGTTTTCGCGGGATCGTCCTCTTGGGGTCGATGCGAACGGCCTGGATGACGGGGACATGACCGGCTTATTCACATTGTTATCCACACCCCTGCTGTGCAAGGAAAAATGCCTTTGCACAGGAAGGGTTACGCATGCATTCGCGATGCAGCGGATCAACTCGAGGCAAGGGCGATGACGGTGTTGCGCATCGCGCTGGACGTGCCTCTCGCGACGCTTTTCGACTACGCGCCCCCTGAAGAAGGCGCGGCGCGCGTCGGCGACCGCGTCGTCGTGCCCTTCGGCTCGCGCTCACGCGTCGGCGTGGTGCTCGAGGAAGGTGTCGGGAGCACGGTCGTCGCCGGAAAGCTGAAGCGCGTCGCGCGCGTGCTCGGGGATGCGCCGCGCCTGCCCTTGCAGTGGCTGGAGCTCATGCGCTTTCTGGCCGCCTATTACCAGCGCCCGCTCGGCGAGACCGTGATCGGTTCGCTGCCGCCGCGCCTGCGCTCGCTCAAGCCGCTGCCGAAGAAAGCGAGAGAGAGCGCCGCGGCGCAGCCGGTGTCGGCGCGCTTCGTTTCGCATCACGCGCCGAGTGCCGCCCAGGCGCTCGCGATCGAGCGCATCGGCGGCGCGCTCGGCGCGTTCCAGGCGTTCCTGCTGCACGGCGTGACCGGCAGCGGCAAGACCGAGGTGTACCTGCGCCTCATCTCGCGGGTGCTCGAGCGCGGCGGCCAGGCGCTGGTGATGGTGCCCGAGATCAGTTTGACGCCGCAGCTCGAGGCGCGCTTTCGCCACGCCTTTCCCGAGTCCCGCGTCGCCCTGCTGCACAGCGCGCTGCAGGATGTACCGCGCACGGCGGCGTGGCTCTCCGCCGCTCGCGGCGAGGCCGGTCTCGTCCTCGGCACGCGCCTCGCGGTGCTCACGCCGCTGCCCATGCTCGCGCTCGTGGTGGTGGACGAGGAGCACGACACGTCCTTCAAGCAGCAGGAAGGCCTGCGCTACTCGGGTCGCGACGCCGCGGTCGTGCGCGCGAAGCTTGCGGGTTGTCCGGTCGTGCTCGGCACGGCGACGCCTTCCCTCGAGACCTGGCAGAACGCGCTCGATGGCCGCTACGAGCGCCTGGCGCTTCCCGATCGCGCCGTGCCGGGGGCGCGCCTGCCCGCAGTGCGCACCGTAGATCTGCGCCGTGAAGGTGCGGAGCACGGCTTCGCGCCGAGCCTGCTCGCGGCGATCGGCGAGCGCCTGCCGCGCGGCGAGCAGAGCCTGGTGTTCATCAACCGGCGCGGCTACGCGCCGGTGCTCGCCTGCCACGCCTGCGACTGGACCGCCGGCTGCACGCGCTGCACGGCGCGCATGGTGCTGCACCGCGTCGGCCACTGCCTGCGCTGCCATCACTGCGGCGACGAGGCGCCCGTACCGCGCGCCTGCCCCGTCTGCGGCAACCTCGACCTGAAGGCGATGGGCCGCGGCACGCAGCGCGTCGAGGACACGCTCGCGGCGCGCTTTCCCGGGGCACGTATCGTGCGCATCGACCGCGACAGCGCGCGCCGGCGCAGCGAGCTCGCGCGTACCCTGGAAGGCATCGCGCGCGGCGAGGCCGACATCCTGGTCGGCACGCAGCTCCTCGCCAAGGGCCACGACTTTCCGCTGCTCACGCTGGTGGGCGTGCTGGACGCCGACAATGCGCTCGTATCCACCGACTACCGGGCGGCCGAGCGCCTCTACTCGACCCTCGCGCAGGTCGCGGGGCGCGCGGGGCGTGCCCAGCATGCGGGCGAAGTGCTGGTGCAGACCCGCTACCCGCAGCATTCGCTCTACGCGGCGCTCGCCAGCCACGATTACTCGGCCTTCGCGGCGGCACAGCTCGCGGATCGCAAGAGCGCGGGCTTTCCGCCCTTCGTGCACGAGGCGGCGCTGCGCGCCGAGGCCGCCAGGCTCGCGCAGGCCCTGCAGTTCCTCGAAGACGCGGCGCGGCTCGTGCCGGTGCCGGAGGAAGTGCGCGTCTACGATCCGGTGCCGCACGTCATCACGCGGCGCGCCGACCTCGAGCGCGCGCAGCTTCTCGTGCAATCGGCCTCGCGCCCGGCGCTGCAGGAGTTCCTGCGCGCCTGGAGCGAGCGGCTGTTCGCTGCTGCGCCGCGCAATGTGCGCTGGCACCTCGACGTCGACCCCATCGAATTCAATTAAATGGGGTCAAGCTAAATGGTGACAGTCACCATTTATAATTCGCGCCCCGCTCATGGACACTAAGGCCCATCTCGGCGCGCTGCTGCGCGCAGCGCTCGCGAAAGTCGCGCCCGAAGCGGCGGGCACCGAGGTGCTGATCGAGCGCCCGCGCGACCCGGCGCACGGCGATTTCGCCTGCAACCTGGCGCTGCAGCTTGCCAAGCGCCTGAAGCGCAGTCCGCGCCAGCTCGCCGAGCAGTTGGCGGCCGCCGTCGCCGCCGATCCCTACGTCGCCAGGCTCGAGGTCGCGGGCGCGGGCTTCATCAACATCCGCCTCGCGCCGCGCGCCGGCCAGGAAGCGGTGGCGCGCGTCCTGGCGCAGGGATCGGCATACGGCCACGCACGGACGACGCAGGCGCCCAAGACCATGGTCGAGTTCGTGTCGGCGAACCCCACGGGTCCCCTGCACGTGGGGCACGGCCGCCAGGCGGCGCTCGGCGATGCGCTCGCCGCGCTTCTCGCTTCCCAGGGCCACGAGGTGACGCGCGAGTTCTACTACAACGATGCCGGCGCGCAGATCCACAATCTCGCGCTCTCGGTGCAGGCGCGCGCCCGCGGCGGGAAGCCCGAGGACCCGGGATGGCCGGCCGACGGCTATCGCGGCGAGTACATCGAGGAGATCGCGCGCAATTTCGTCGCCGGCGGCGGCGACACGGGCGATCTGGAGGCGGTGCGCGGCTTCGCGGTGGCCGCGCTGCGCCGCGAGCAGGATGCCGACCTGCAGGCCTTCGGCGTCAGGTTCGACGTGTACTACCTGGAGTCGAGCCTGTACACAGACGGCCGCGTGGCGGCGGTGGTCGAGTCGCTCGTGGCCGGCGGCCACACCTACGAGCAGGAAGGCGCCCTGTGGCTGCGCACCTCCGACTATGGCGACGACAAGGACCGCGTGGTGCGCAAGTCCGACGGCAGCTACACCTATTTCGTGCCCGATGTCGCCTACCACGTCACTAAA
>CAZAEG010000114.1:0-6457 GCA_964484035.1 uncultured Enterobacteriaceae bacterium
CGCCGTGAACCATGTCGAGAAAAGTCTCGGCAAGCTGCTGCTGGTGGATGCGCGCGCGCCGGAGCGCTATCGCGGCGAGCGCGAGCCGATCGATCCGGTGGCGGGCCGCATCCCCGGCGCGCTGAACCGCTTCAACGCCGACAACCTGGCGGCCGACGGCACCTTCAAGAAAAAGGAAGTCCTCGCGAAGGAGTTCCGCGAACTGCTCGGGAAGCGCCCGCCCGGGGAAACCGTGCATTACTGCGGCTCGGGGGTCGCGGCCTGCCACAACCTGCTGGCGATGGAGATCGCCGGCCTTCCGGGCGGCAAGCTCTATGCGGGCTCCTGGAGCGAGTGGAGCGCGGATCCGGCCAGGCCGCGCGAGCGCGGCTAGATCCTTTCCTCGAGCGGCGCGGCTGCGTTTCCGGGCAGCGGCAGCGCCGCGGTATTGAGCACCATCGCCATCAGCGTGTAGTAGCCGCTCAACGCGAGCAGTTCCAGCGCGCCTTCGAGCCCGAAGCGGCTGCGTACCGCGTCGAAGGCGGCATCGCCGACGCGTCCGGTGGCGTGCGCGTCGCGGCAGAAAGCGTAGACCGCGGCTTCGTCCGGCCCCATCTCCCGCGGCTCGCGGCCCGCGGCGATGGCCTCGATCAGGCGTGCCTCGAGGCCTGCCTGGCGCGCCAGCTTCTCGTGCATCAGCCATTCGTGCTGGCAGGTCCAGCGCCGCGCGGTCACGAGCACCGCCAGCTCGACGAGTGCGGCGGGCAGGCGGCTGCCCCAGCGAAGCTGCTCGCCGAGCGCCTGCAGGCGGAGCGCAAGCGCCGGGTGGTGAAGCAGCACGATGAACGGCCCGCGCACCTCGCCGCGCGGGCCGGCGGCGATCTCGGCGGCGACCTCGCGCTGCTCGGGCGTCATGGCCGCGGCGTCGAGCGGCGGAAAACGCGGGGCTTGTACCATGGCAGCGATGATCGCCGACGTCCTGCTCGCCGTCCACTTCCTGATCGCCGCGTTCATCGTCGCGGGCCTGCCGGCGGTGTGGCTGGGCGCGGCGCTCGGCTGGCGCTGGGTGCGCAATCCCTGGTTCCGCTATGCGCACCTCGGCGCGATCGTGTTGGTTGCCGCCGAGGGGCTGCTCGGCGTCGCCTGCCCGCTGACGGTCTGGGAGGATCTGCTGCGCGGCGGCGTGCGTCCGGAATCCTTCATCGGCCGCTGGATCTACCACCTGCTTTATTACCAGGCCCCGGAATGGGTGTTCACGGCGGCTTACGCCGCCTGGGCGCTCGCGACGCTGCTCACGCTGCGGCTCGTGCCGCCGCTCAGCCGCGAAGCGCCCTCATGACGTTTTCATCTTCCAGCGCCTGCTGCGGTTTGCCCTCGAAGATGATCTCGCCGCGGTCGATCGCGTAGAGCCGGTCCGCGATGCGCGCCGCGTTGACCAGGTTCGACTCGGCGATCAGGAGCGAGATCCCCAGGTCCTCGATCTTGAGCACCGCCTCGCGGAAGCGCTTGACGACGACCGGGGCGAGCCCCTCGAACGCCTCGTCCAGGAGCAGCAGCGTCGGCGCGAGCGCCATGCCGCGCGCGATGGCGACCATCTTGCGCTGGCCGCCGCTCAGGTTCATGCCCTGGCGCTGCAGCAGCTCGCGCACCTCGGGAAACACCGCGTACACCCGCTCCTCGATGTTGCCCTCGGCGAGCGCCTCCAGCCGGCGGCGCGCCTTGGCCGACATCCAGCGGCTGATCATCATGTTCTCCGCCACCGTGAGCTCGGGGAAGATCTCGCTTCCCTCGGGCGCGTAGCCCATGCCCCGCAGCGCGCGCTGGTGCACGGGAAGCGACGTCACTTCCTCGCCGTGAAACAGGATCTGGCCGGATGTCACGGGCAGGAAGCCCATGATGCTTTCCATGGTGGTGGTCTTGCCGGCGCCGTTGCGCCCGACCAGGCAGACCACCTCGCGTTCGTGCACGCTCAACGAAATCCTGTGCAGGATGTGCGCGGGACCGCGGAAGGTGTCGATGTCCTTCACTTCAAGCATCGACGTCGGTCCCCAGAAGATACTTGGCCACGTCGGCATTGCGCCGGATCGCCTCGGGCGGGCCGTCGGCGAGGAACCTGCCCTCGTGCATCACGACGACGCGATCGGAGTACCTGAACACCACGTCCATGTCATGCTCGATGACTACCGCCGTGATGCCGCCGCCGCGCACCACGGCAGACACGGTGTCCATGATCTGCGCCTTGTCGCGCGTGCTGACGCCGCTGGTCGGCTCGTCGAGGAACAGCAGCCTGGGCCGCAGCGCGTAGGCGACCGCCACGTCGAGGAGCTTGCGCTCGCCCTGCGCCAGCCCTCCCGCGAGCGCCTCGGACTTGCCGCCGAGGCCGAACTCGCCGAGCAGGCCCAAAGCTTCCCGGGTCACCGCCGCGTCGCGCTCGGCGAGCGCGAAGATGCGCTTCGTCTTGCCTTCACGCGCGAAGATTGCGAGCGCTACGTTGTCGAGCACCGAGAGATCGTCGAACAGGTTCACCAGCTGGAAGCTGCGCGCGATTCCCGCCCGGATGCGCTCGTCCACCGAGGCGCGGGTGATGTCGCGATCGCCGATGAGAATCCTGCCGCTGTCGGGCAGCAGGAAGGCGCTGATCAGGTTGACCAGCGTGGTCTTGCCCGCGCCGTTGGTGCCGACGAGCGAAAGGAACTCGCCCTCGTTGACGGTGAAATCCACCCCGTCCACGGCGCGCGTCTCCCCGAAGTGCTTCGTCAGGCCCTGCGTGCGCAGCAGGCTCATGGCGAGGCGCGCTGCCTGCGCTTGAGCTTCGCGCCGAGCCGCACCGCCGAGCCCACGATTCCCGCGGGCAGGAAGGTGACGAGGGCGATCAGGATCAGGCCGAGGGTGATCTGCCAGTATTCGGTCACGGCGACGGCGTAGACCTCGAGGTAGTTGAAGATCACCGCGCCGACGATGGGACCGGTGAAGTTGCGGAAGCCGCCGAGCACGGCGAAGAACACGATCTTGCCGGACTGCGGCCAGTACAGGACGTCCGGGGTGGTGAGCCCGTTGAGCGGCACCCAGAGGCTGCCGGCGAGGCCGGTGAAGATCCCCGAGACCAGGAACGCAAGCCAGCGGTAGCGCCAGATGCGCACGCCGAGAAAGCGCGCCCGCGTCTCGTTGTCGCGGATCGCCTGCAGCGTCTTGCCGAACGGCGAGTGCACGATCAGCCACATGAGCGCCACGCACAGGCCGAACACGGCGAGCACGTAGTAGTAGTAGTAGGTGATGAACTTGGCGAACGCGTCGGCGCCCGGGAAGCTGACCAAGCCGCCCAGCAGGCTGACCGTGGAGAACGGCACGCGCAGCCCGTCGGTGCCGCCGGTGATCCAGAAGAACTTGTAGGCGAGCGTCCACAGCACCTGCGAAAGCGCGAGCGTCAGGATGGCGAAGAAGATCCGCGTATGGCGCACGCACACCACTCCGAAGAGCGCCGCCAGCGCGGCCGAGAACACGATCCCGCCCAGCATCAGCAGCTCCATCGACGCGACGTCGAGGTAGCGCATCATCAGCGCCACGGCATAGGCGCCCGCGCCGAAGAAGGCGGAATGTCCGAACGAGAGCAGTCCCGTGTAGCCGAGCAGGAGATTGAAACCGAGCGCGGCGATCGCGAGGGTGAGCCCATAGGTCAGGAGCTGTGTCTGATACGTGCCTGCGAAGGCCGGCACGAAGGCGAGCACGACGAGGACGGCCGCGGCCCCTGCTGCGCGCAGTCGGATCGAAGGAGAACGCGGGTCGTTCAGGCCTTCCTCCCGAACAGTCCCGTCGGGCGGATGAGGAGCACGATCGCGGCGATCAGGTACAGCGCCGCGAGCTCGATTTCCTCCCAGAACTGGATGGTGATGGTTCGCAGGGCGCTCACGATCAGCGCACCGACCAGGGCGCCCTCCAGGCTGCCCAGGCCGCCGATCACGACCACGACGAACGACAGGACCAGCACTTCCACCCCCATGCCGAGCACCGCGGCCTGGCTCGGCACGACGATCGCGCCGCCGAGCCCGGCCATGAAGCAGCCCAGGCCGAAGGCGAGGGCGTAGATGCGCCCGACGTCGATGCCGAGCGCCGCGGCCATGCGCCGGTCCTGCGCGGTGGCGCGCAGCAGCACGCCGAACTTGGTGCGGTACACGAACGCCCACAGCCCGAGCGCGGCGGCGGCGCCGACCCCGATCATCAGCAGGTTGTACACGGGGTAGGGCAATCCCCCGACCTGGATCAGCCCGAGCGAGTCGACCAGCACGTTCGCGGTGAGCGGCGTGCCGCCCCACACCAGCCGGATGACATCCTCGAGCACCAGCAGCAGGCCGAAGGTCACCAGCAGCTGGTACTCCTCCGGGCGCCGGTAGAAGCGCCGCAGCAGCGTCGGCTCGATCGCCAGCCCGACGAGCGCAGCGGCGATCGCCCCGAGCGGCAGCAGGACGAACAGCGCGGCCGGCGGCAACACGGCCGCCGCCGCGGCCACCGACCAGGCGGTGACGTAGGCGCCCAGCGCGTAGAAGCTGCCGTGCGCCATGTTGACGATCCCCATCACCCCGAAGATGAGGCTCAGCCCGGCGGCGATGAGGAACAGCACCGCGGCGTAGAACAGCGAATTCAGAACCTGGAGCGCGACGATTTCCATCGGTTCCTTCTTCTTCTTGCGCACATAGCGCCGGAGCGGCCCGGCTGTGCGGGCCGTCCCGGCGTTGCGTGCAGGGCTAGCGCGTCACACCTTCGCCGCCGGCCAGGTCTTCTTCATCCAGTCGGCCGCGGCCGTGGACTCGTTATGCCCCTTGCCCGGTTTCGGCCAATTGGGCGGCGCAGTGATGCTGCGGATCGGGATCGAAACGATGCTCTCGGTATCCCAGACCGGGAAATCGTACCCCGGCAAGTGCTTGCTCAGGCCGGTCACCGCGTCCTTGTAGCCTTGGTGATTGTCCGCGCGGATATAGAGGTAGCCCGCCGGCGAATCGATTCCCGCGCCCTCGAGCATGGCGATGATCGCCTCGTCGTCGGGCCAGCCGCCGACCAGCTGGTTCGCCTTTTCCACCGCCTGCTTGTACAGGTAGAGCGCGATGTAGGCGCCGTCGGACTCGAAGCTGGGGTACTCCTTGAAGCGCTTGTAGTAGCGCTCGACGAAGCCCTTGTTGATCGGCCAGCGCTCGGCGGAGGGATAGAGGAAGTGATAGTTCGCGTGCACGCCGGCAAGCACGCCCTCGGGGTGATCCTTGCCGATTGCGTGCGGGTAGCCGCCGAAGGCGAGCGTGGTGGCGACCTTCATCTTGTCGAACAGCCCGAAGCGCAGGGCCTGCTTGTAGAACGCGACGTAATCGCCGCCCCACACGCCGGCAACCAGCAGATCGGGCTTGTTCGAGAGGATCTTCGTGATGTGCGAGGTGAAGTCCGTCGTGCCGAGCTTCGGCCAGGATTCGGAAACAACCTCGATCCCCGGCAGCAGCTTGCCGAGCGCAAGCACGAAGTGCTCGAACACGTTGCGGCCGTAGCTGTAATCGGGCTGGAGCGAGGCGATGCGCCGCACGTTGGGCCAGTGCGTCGCGGCGCCGATGGCCGCCGTGACACCGTCCGCGGACTGGATGTTGGTCACCCGGAAGGTGTACTTCGGGTTGGGCACCGCCTTGTCGAACAGGAAGTCCGTGCAGCCGTCGTTGAACAGCGTGAGCACCCTCAGCTCCTCGGCCACCGGGCCGAGCGCCGGGGTGTTGCCGCTCGAGATGACGCCGGTGAAGAGCTCGATGTTCTCCGACAGCTTCATGCGCCGCAGTTCCTTCACATTGGCGTCGGTGCCGGCAGCCTCGTCGGCGAAGAGCGTCTCGATCTTGCGCTTGCCGAGCAGGCCGCCCTGCGCATTGATCTCCTCCTGGGCGAGGACGTGCCCCCGCTGGCCCGGGCCGCCCAGCAACTCGGCCGCGCCGGTCAGAAACGTGATGTGGCCTACCTTGACCGGCTTGTCGGGGATGCTGCCCTTGGGCTTGGCCGCGGCATTAGCGGTCCCGACTCCCGCGGCGCCGAGACCCGCCGCCCCCAGCGTCGCCCCGAATTGCTTCAGAAAACCGCGGCGTTCCTGCATCAGCTCCTTGTCCATGACCCCTCCTCTATCAGTAATGACACACGGTCGGATTAGTCTACCCCCGATCTAGTCGCCCCAAGGCACGATTCTTATCGGCGCGTTCGCGGCGCTGTCCTCGAGCACGGCAGCGACCACGAGCCGGGTGCCCGGCCGCCCCTCGGTGCGAGTGAATTCGAGACGGCAGGCGCCCTTGCCGCCGGCGCGCACAGCCCCGGCGGCGGCGACCGCGCCGTCCGGACCGACCAGCAGGTAGTGGCATACCGGCGCCGGCAGCGCACCCGCGCTCGTGAGCCGCTCGGCAAGCCGTTGCGCGAACGAGCCGCGCGCGATCCGCACTTCGCGCCCGAGGCGCTCGAGCCACTCGGTTTC
>CAZAEG010000115.1:0-6165 GCA_964484035.1 uncultured Enterobacteriaceae bacterium
CGCGCCCATCGCCTCGAGCACCTCGGTGAAGCGCACGTCGCCCTGGATGCTGCCGCGCCCGACGCCCTCGACGCGCACCGGGCCGCCGGCGATGGCGCCGGCGGCGAGAAAATACGAGGCGCTCGAGGCATCGCCTTCGACCCGGATCTCCCCAGGGCTGCGATATGGACCATTGGGCACGTGAAATCGGCTCCAGCCATTCCGATCCACTTCGATGCCAAATCGCTCCATGAGCCTAAGAGTGATTTCCACGTAGGGCTTGGAAATCAAATCCCCATTCACTTCAACTGCGCCGCCACCCGCGAGCGGCAGGCCCATGAGGAGCGCGCTCAGATACTGCGAAGAAACATCGCCTCGCACCTTTACCGGCCTATCGAGCGCAATCCGCCCAGAATGAATCGCGAGCGGCGGAAAACCTTGCTGCCCCATGTATTCGATGCGAGCGCCGATGGCACGTAGCGCGTCTACTAGGTCACCAATCGGGCGCTCATGCATGCGAGGTGTACCTGACAACTGGTACTCACCGCCGCAAAACGCCAGTGTTGCCGTAAGTGATCTAAATGCCGTACCTGCATTTCCAAGGAAGAGCTTGCGCTCCTTATTGGGTAGCTCACCACCACCGACAATCAAGTACTCGGCCTGATCCCCTTTGTGCCCGATGGGGACTCCCAGGGAACCAAGTGCATCAAGCATGACTTGCGTGTCGTCGGCGACAAGAAGGTCCCGAATTACGGTTTCGCCCCGCGCCAGCGCCGCGAGCAGCAGCACGCGATTGGAAATGCTCTTCGATCCCGGCAGCCGCACCGTGCCCGCGGCACGGCTGAGCGGCCCGAGATCGAGCGCCGTCACTCGTACTCCCCGCTCAGCCAGCGCTCGCGCGCGGCGCGCGCCTCGGCGAACAGCTGCTCCAGGCCCGCGCCGTCGCCGTGCTCGACGAGCGGCCGCAGCGCACCCAGCTTGGCGACGTAGCGGTCGAGCTCGACGAGCAGGCGGTCGCGGTTGGCGGTGCAGATGTCGCGCCACATCTCGGGGTGGCTCGAGGCGATGCGCGTGAAATCGCGAAAGCCCCCGGCCGCGTAGCCGAACAGCTGCGCCGAATTGCCGCGCGCGGCCACTTCGTGCACCAGTGCGTAGGCGAGCAGGTGCGGCAGGTGGCTCACCGCGGCGAACACGGCGTCGTGCTCTTCCGCGCTCATGCGGCCGACGCGCGCGCCGCAGGCGCGCCACGCTTCCTCGACGGCCTGCACGTCCGCGGCGGAATTCTCGGGCAGCGGCGCGAGCACCACGCGCCTGCCGCGAAACAGCTCCGCGCTGGCCGCCGCGGCGCCGCTCCTTTCCGCGCCGGCGATCGGATGCGCGGGCACGAACTGCGCGCTCTTCGCGCCGAGCGCGGCGCGCGCCGCCGCGACCACGTCGCGCTTGGTGCTGCCCGCGTCGGTGAGCAGCGCGCCGCGCTTGAGCGCCGGGGCGATCGCCGCGAAGATCGGCCCGAACTGCGCCACGGGCGCCGCGACCAGCACCAGGTCCGCGTCGGCAGCCGCGCCGGCCGCGTCGGGGGCGATGGCGTCGATGATGCCGTGCTCGAGCGCGAGCTCCAGGTTGGCCGCGCCGCGCCCCGCGCCCGTCACCGTCCCGCAGAGCCGCGCCGCCTTCAGCGCCAGGGCGAACGAGCCGCCGATCAGGCCGACGCCGACGACGGCGACCCTGGGAAAGCGCATCAGTCCTTCAGGCTCGCGGCCAGCGCCGTGAGGAACTTCTCGTTCTCCTCCTCGGTGCCGACGGTGACGCGCAGGTGCTCCGGCAGCTCGTAGCCGCCGCCCACCGGGCGCACGATGACGCCGCGCCGCAGCAGGCGGCGGTAGACGTCCTGCGCCTTGCCGACGCGCACGGTGAGGAAATTGGCGTACGAGGCAATGAACTCGAGCCCGAGCCGCTCGGCGCCCGCGCGCAGCTGGCGCATGCCCTGCAGGTTGCCGGCGTAGCTGCGCGCGACGAACTCCATGTCCTCGAGCGCCGCGGTCGCGGCCGCCAGCGCGATGCTGTTGACGTTGAACGGCTGGCGCACGCGGTTCATGACGTCGGCGACCGAAGCGTGCGCGAGCGCGTAGCCGACGCGCAGCCCCGCCAGGCCGTAGGCCTTGGAGAAGGTGCGCGTGACGACGAGGTTCGGATGGCGCTTGAGCCACTTCACGGTGTCGGCGCGCAGGTCGGCCGGCAGATACTCGTTGTAGGCCTCGTCGATCACCACGATCACGCGCTCGGGCACGCGGCGCACGAGCGCTTCCAGCGCGTCGGCCGCGGCGAGCGTGCCGGTCGGGTTGTTCGGGTTGGCGATCCACAGCACGCAGGTCTCGTCGTCCACGGCGCGCGCCATGGCCTCGAGATCGTGGCCGAAGTCCTTCGCCGGCGCGACGATGCCGCGCGCGCCGCGCGCCTGCGTGGCGAGCGGGTAGACGGCGAACGCGTGCTGCGAGTACACCGCGGCGCGGCCCGGGCCGAGAAAGGCGAGCGCCACCAGCTCGAGCACGTCGTTGGAGCCGTTGCCGAGCACGATCTGCGCCATGTCCACGCCGTAGCGGCGCGCGAGCGCCGCCTTCAGCTCGTGGCCGTTGCCGTCCGGGTAGCGCGCCACCTCGCCGAGCGCGCGCTCGATCGCGGCGCGCGTGCGCGGGCCGATGCCGCGCGGGTTCTCGTTGGAGGCGAGCTTGACGATCGATTCCTCCTTGAGCCCCATCTCGCGCGCCAGCTCCGCGATCGGCTTGCCGGGCTGGTACGGCGCGATCGAGCGCACGTACGAGGGCGAGATCTCGCAGGGATCCAGGGCCATGCCGGCCGCCTGCTTCACGCGCCGGCCGCCGGGTAGGAGCCGAGCACCTTGAGGAACGGCGCCTTGCGGCGCAGCTCCTCGAGCGCGGCCGCGACGCGCGCGTCCTTCTGGTGCCCTTCCAGGTCGATGTAGAACACGTACTCCCAGAGTGCGCTGCGCATGGCGCGCGCCGGGCGAGACTCGATGCGCGTCATGCTGACGCCGTTCCCGGCGAGCGGCGTGAGCAACGCATGCACGGCGCCGGGCCTGTTCTCCGCCGACATGACGAGCGAGGTGCGGTCGCGGCCGGTGGGCGCCGGATCGAGCGCGCCGAGCACCAGAAAGCGCGTGGTGTTGTTCGGATCGTCCTCGATGGCGCGCGCGAGCAGCTGCAGGCCGTAGCGCTCGGCGGCCGCCTCGCCGGCGATGGCGCCGGCGCCCGCTTCGCGGCTGGCGCGCTCGGCGGCCTCGGCGTTCGAGGCCACCGGCACGCGCTCGGCGCGCGGCAGGTTCTGGTTGAGCCAGGCGCTGCACTGCGCGAGCGACTGGGCGTGCGAGTACACGCGCTGCACGCCCGCGAGTTCGCCCGCTCTTGCCATCAGGTTCTGCTGCACGCGCAGCTCCACCTCGCCGCAGATGCGCAGCGGCGTGACGAGCAGCAGGTCGAGCGAGCGGCCCACCGCGCCCTCGGTCGAATTCTCCACCGGCACCACCGCGAACTGCGCGTCGCCCGACTCGCAGCGGCGGAACGCTTCGTCGATGACGGCCGCGGGCAGCGCCTCGACGCCGCCGCCGAAATGACGGCGCACCGCCTGCTCGCTGAAGGTGCCCGGCGGCCCCAGGTAGGCGACGCGGATCGGCTGCTCGAGGCCGCGGCAGGCCGAGATCACCTCGCGGAACACGCGCGTCAGCGCCGCCGCCGGCAGCGGCTCGCCGTCCTGTGCCGCGACGCGGCGCAGGATCTGCGCCTCGCGCTCCGGGCGGTAGGCGCTCGCGCCGCCTTTCAGGGCGCCGATGCGCTGCGCGAGCCGCGCGCGCCGCTGCAGCAGGCCGACGAGCTCGCCGTCGAGCGCGTCGATCTCGGTGCGCAGCTTGTCGATGTCGTCGCTCATGGCTCGAGCGGAAGATATCTGACCGCGAGCACGCCGTCGATGGCGCGCAGCGCCGCCAGCGCGGCCTCCGGCACCGGGCTGTCGACGTCGACCAGCGTGTAGGCGACGTCGCCTTTCGATTTGTTCAGCATGTTGTGGATGTTGATGCCGCGCTCGCCCATGGCGTGGGAGATGCGCGCCAGCATGTCGGGCACGTTGGCGTTGGCGATCGCCAGGCGGTAGGGCGACTCGCGCGCCATCACCGCCTCGGGGAAGTTGACGGCGTTGCGCAGGTTGCCGTGCTCGAGGTACTCGCGCACCTGGTCCACCACCATCACCGCGGAGTTCTCCTCTGCCTCCCGGGTCGAGGCGCCCAGGTGCGGCAGCGCCACCACGCCGGGCGCGCCGATCAGCGCCGCGGTGGGAAAATCGGTCACGTAGCCGCGCAGCCGCCCGGCGGCGAGCGCCGCCAGCACCGCGGCGTCGTCGACCACCCCCTCGCGCGAGAAGTTGAGCAGGATGGCATCCGCGCGCAGCAGCGCCACGTTTTTCGCGTTGATCAGCTGGCGCGTGCGCTCGACGAGCGGCACGTGCAGGGTGACGAAGCGGCTCGCCTTGAGCAGCTCGTCCACCGACGCCGCGCGGCGCACCTGCGAGGGCAGGCTCCAGGCGCTCTCGACCGTGATGTCGGGGTCGTGGCCGATCACATGCATGCCGAGGCGGATGGCGGCGTCGGCGACCAGACTGCCGATCTTGCCGAGGCCGATGACGCCGAGCGTCTGCCCCGGGAGCTCGGCGCCGGCATACGCCTTCTTGCCGTCCTCGATGCGCCGCTCGAGATCCGGCGCCGCCTTGTCCAGGCTGCGCACGAAATCGAGCGCCGGCGCGAGATTGCGCGCCGCCATCAGCAGGCCCGCGATCACCAACTCCTTCACCGCGTTGGCGTTGCCGCCCGGCGTGTTGAACACCGGCACGCCGCGCGCCGAGAGCTCGCCCACCGGGATGTTGTTGGTGCCCGCGCCGGCGCGGCCCACCGCCTTCAGCCGCTCGCCGAGCGCAGCGCCGTGCAGGTCCTGCGAGCGCACCAGCACCACGTCCGGCGCGCTCGAGGCGCTGACCAGTGCGTAGCGCTCGGCCGGGAAGCGCTGCAGTCCGGCCTGCGCCACGCGGTTCAGCACCAGGACTTCGAGCTTTGGCGCGCCTTCAGCCATGGCGCGCCGCGAACTCGCGCATGTACGCCGCCAGCTGTTCGACCCCCTCGAGCGGCATGGCGTTGTAGATCGAGGCGCGCATGCCGCCCACGGCGCGGTGCCCTTTCAGCTGCACCATGCCGCGCTCTTCCGCTCCTTTCAGGAACGGCGCGTCGAGCCGCTCGTCGGGGAGGCGAAACGGCACGTTCATGCGCGAGCGGTCGGCCTTGTCCACCGGGTTGTCGTAGAAGCGCCCGGCATCGATCGCCTCGTAGAGCAGGCGCGCCTTGGCGATGTTGCGCCGCTCGATCTCCGCCAGCCCGCCGAGGCTCTTCAGCCACTTGAATACCAGCCCGGCGACGTAGAGCGGATAGGTGGCGGGGGTGTTGAGCATCGAACCGGCGTCGGCCTGCAGCTTGTAGTCCATCACGCTCGGCGTGCCCTTGGCCGCGCCGCCGAGCAGGTCCTCGCGCAAGATGACCAGCGTCAGCCCGGCCGGGCCCGCGTTCTTCTGCGCGCCGGCGTAGATCAGGCCGAATTTCTGCACCTCGAGCGGCCGCGACAGGAAGTGCGACGAAGCGTCGGCCACCAGCGGCACCGCGCCGGTGTCCGGGACCCAGTGGAACTCGACGCCGCCGATTGTCTCGTTGGAGCAGTAGTGCACGTAGGCAGCGTCGCGGCGCACGTCCCACTGGCGCGGCGCGCAGGCGAATTTGCGGTCCTCCGAGCTCGCCGCCACGTGCACGTCGCAGTACGCCTTCGCCTCCTTCACCGCCTTCTTCGACCACTCGCCGCTGACCACGTAATCCGCGCGCGGGCTGCCGCGCAGCAGGTTCATCGGCACTTGCGCGAACTGCAGCGTCGCGCCGCCCTGCAGGAAAAGCACCTTGTAGTGCGCGGGGACGTCGAGCAGCTCGCGCAGATCGGCCTCGGCCTGCGCGGCGATGGCCATGAACTCCTTGCCGCGGTGGCTCATCTCCATCACGCTCATGCCGCTGCCGTGCCAATCGAGCATCTCGTCGCCGGCGCGCGCCAGCACTTCGGCCGGCAGCATCGCCGGGCCGGCGCTGAAGTTGAA
>CAZAEG010000116.1:0-5244 GCA_964484035.1 uncultured Enterobacteriaceae bacterium
GCTTTCGGTCGGAATCGCGATGCGTCGCGCAAGCATCGCGCGGAACTCGCCGGAGTCGAACTGCTTCTCGGCGCGGGTAATGGCGGCGGTACGGGTCATGGGTCTTCCTTGGATGATGCGATTGCGTTCACGCTGCCTTCATCTGCTCCTGCGACGGATACAGGTGGCAGGCCACAGCGCCGCCCGGGTGCTGCGTGAGCACCGGCACGATACTGCTGCAGTGAGACATCCGCTGCGCGCAGCGCGGATGAAACGGGCAGCCCGACGGCGGGTTGAGCGGGTCGGGGAATGCGAGACCGAGCCCGATGTCGGGAACTCCAAGTCCGGGTTCCGGCGTCAGCACGCTCGCGAGCAGCGCCTGTGTGTACGGATGGCGCGGCGCGCTGAAGAGACGCTCGGTGTCGGCCTGTTCGACCACCTGGCCGAGATACATCACCGCGACCTGTGTCGCGATGTGCTCGACGACCGCCAGGTTGTGGCTGATGAAGACATAGGTCAGGTTGAACTCGCGCCGCAGGTCCATCAGCAGGTTCAGAATCTGCGCCTGCACCGAGACGTCGAGCGCGGAGGTCGGTTCGTCGCAGATAACGATCTCGGGCTGCATCACCAGCGCCCGCGCGATCGCGACGCGCGGGCGCTGGCCGCCGGACAACTGCCCCGGGGTGTTGTCCGCGTAGCGCGCCGGCAGTCCGACGCGTTCGAGCATCGCCACGGCCTCGGTGCGCCGCTCGGACGACGTTCCGATGCCGTGCACCTCGAGCGGCAGCGCGACGATCGACGCGATCGTTCGGCGCGGATTCAGCGACGAGTAGGGATCCTGGAACACTGGCTGCACGCGGCGCGCAACCGCCTTTCGATCCAACGCCTTCAGATCCTTGCCGTCGAGCGTGATGCGGCCAGACGTCGCGGCCAGCAATCCGAGCAGCATCCGTGCGAGCGTCGATTTGCCGCAGCCCGATTCGCCGACGATGCCCATCACGTCGCCGCGGTCGATCACGAGATCGACGCCGTTGACCGCGTGCAGCTTGCGGCCGCGGCGGAAGAACGTCGCGCCGAGCGAGAACGTGCGCGTCACCGCGTGCGCCTGCATCAGCGGGGCATTCGCCATCATGGCCTCTGCGCGTCCAATTAACTAAAAGAGTTCACGCCGCTCGCTCAGCCGGCAATTCGTGGTGAATGCAGCGCCAGGCATGCGCGCCTTCGTGGCGCACCGGCACTGCGACCGCGCACTCGGGCCGCGCGTACGCACAGCGGTCGCAGAAGCTGCAGCCGCGGATATCGCCGATCAGCGACGGCACGACACCGGCGATAGTGCCGAGCCGGCCGCCGCGTTCAGTGCGCCCCGGCACCGGAATGCACGAGAGCAGCCCGCGTGTGTAGGGATGGCGCGGCGACGCGAACACGCTTTCGGCCGTGCCTTCCTCGACGATCTCGCCGGCGTACATCACCGCGACGCGATGCGCGATGCGCGCGACCACGCCGAGATCATGTGTGATCAGCACCATCGCGATGCCGAGATCGCTCTGCAGGTCAGCAAGCAGCCGCAGGATCTGCGCCTGGATCGTCACGTCGAGCGCGGTGCTCGGTTCGTCGGCAACGAGCAGTTCGGGGCCGCACATCAGCGCCATCGCGATCATCACGCGCTGCCGCAAACCACCGGACAACTGATGCGGAAACTGTCCGAGCCGCTCGCCCGCCGACGCGATGCCGACCTTGCCGAGCAGCTCAATCGCGCGCTCGCGCGCCCTCGCCGCGCCGCCGCCGCGGTGGACCAGGTGAACCTCCATCAATTGGTCGCCGATCGTGTACGCCGGATTGAGCGCCGTCATCGGTTCCTGGAAGATCATCGCCATGCGATTACCGCGCAGTGCGTTGACGCGCTTCGGCGTCGCCTTCAGCAGGTCTTCGCCGAGCAGCGACAGCTGCTTCGCGCGCCGCGTTGCTGCTGCAGGCAGCAGGCTCATCACCGCCAGCGACGTGATCGACTTGCCGCAGCCCGATTCGCCGACGATGCACAGCGTCTCGCCACGCTTGACCTGGAACGACACGTCGCGCACCGCACGCAGCGGGCCGTGCGGCGTCGCGATGTCGACGCTCAGTTCCTGCACATCCAGCACCGTGTCCGGCACCGGCTCCGCGCGCAGCACTGCGCTCATGCTCGCCCTTCAGGCGACAGCAGGTCGCGCAGGCCGTCGCCCGCCAGGTTGATCGAGAAGATCAGCACCGCGAGCGCGGCGCCGGGCAGGGCGATCAGCCAGAACGAGAAGAACATGTAGCTCTTCGCCTCGGAGATCATCAGCCCCCAGGATGGCAGCGGCGGCTGCACGCCCAGGCCGAGGAACGACAGCGCGGCTTCGAGCAGGATCGCACTGGCGGCCTCGAGCGTCGCGACGACGATCAGATGCGGCAGCACGTTCGGCAGCACTTCGCCCAACAGCACGCGCGGCGTCGAGGCACCGGCCGCCTGCGCCGCGGCGACGTAGTCGAGCGAGCGCACCTGCTGCGTCGCGCTGCGCATCACCACGGCGAAGCGGTCCCATTTGAGCAGCCCGAGCACCATGATCACGACCCACAGCGAGCCGCCCATCAGGGCCACGGTGGCGAGCGCCACCAGAATCACCGGCATCGATAGCCGCGTCGTGACCAGGAAGCTGACCACCAAGTCGGTCCTGCCGCCGAAGTAGCCCGCCAGCATGCCCATCGTGGTGCCGATCAACCCGGACATGATCGCTACCGAGATGCCGATCAAAAGCGAGATGCGCGCGCCGTAGAAGAGCCGCGACAAGTAATCTCGCCCGAGCGGGTCGGTGCCGAGCGGGTGCACCCACGACCCGCCGTCGTACCAGAACGGGGGCACGGTGCGGTTCTCGAGGTTCTGCACATACGGGTCATACGGCGCGAACAACGGCGCAAACACGCCAAGAATCACGATCAGCAGCAGGAGCCCGACGCCGACCACGACCGCCTTGTTCTTCCACACGCGGCGCGCGAGGCCGGGCGCGGCGAGCGTCGTCAATCCGCCGGGCTCGACCGCGACTGCTGCGACATCCATGCTGCTCGCCATCGCTAAGCGACCCGGACGCGCGGATCGAGCCACGCGTTGGCGATGTCGGACGCCAGCGTCAGCACCACGTAGATCACCGACAGCAAGAGCACGATGTTCTGCATCACCGGGAAGTCCTTGAACGTGATGCTCTGGAAGGCGAGGTAGCCCAGCCCATCGAGCGCAAAGATCGTCTCGACCACCACCGAGCCGCCGAGCAGGAAGCCGAGTTGCACCGCGGCGAGCGCCACCACCGGCACCACCGCATTCCTCAGCGCGTGCTTAAAGATGACCTGTGTCGCCGGCAATCCCTTGGCGCGCGCGGTGCGGATGTAGTCGGCCTCCAGCACCTCGATCATGCCGGCGCGGATCAGCCGCATGAACGCCGGCGCCGCGTAGTAGCCGAGCGCGATCGTCGGCATCACGAAGTGTTGCCAAGTGCCGCTGCCCGACACCGGCAGCCAGCGCAGCCAGATCGAGAAGATCATGATCAACAGCAGCGCGAAGAAGAAGTTCGGCAGCGCCTGCCCGACCACCGCGAGCGCCAGGCAGAGCCGGTCGATCCAGCTGTTGCGGTAGACCGCCGCCGCCACGCCGAGCGGCACCGAGATGAAGAGCGCAAATGCGAGCGCGAACACGCCCAGCATCATCGTCGTCTGCAGCTTGGAGAAGATCAGCGGCGCAGCGGGCGATCTGAAGTAGACCGACTCGCCGAAGTCGCCGCGCACCGTTTTGCCGAGCCACTCCACGTACTGAACCGGCAGTGGCCGGTCGAAGCCGTAGGTCTTGCGAATGAGTTCGATGTCGGCCTGCCGTGCGCCTTCACCCGCCAGCGCGATCGCCGGATCGCCGGATAAGCGCAGCAGCAGGAACGCGATCATCGAAACAGCCAGGGCGACGAGAATCGCCAGCCCCAGCCGTTTCAGGATGTAGGCGAACATGCGCGCTCCGCGTCAGTTGCGGTTCACCGCGCCGCTACCGCCGTCGCCCCTTACTTCCAGGTCATTTCCCAGAACCGCACCATCTCGTCCGGATACGCCTTGAAGCTCAGGTCCCTGGTCGCGACGTAGTACACCGGCAGCGACCACAGCGGCACCGAGTACGCGTTGTCGGCGATCAGTTTGTGCGCCTCGCGGTACGCGTCCTTGCGAACGTTCGGCTCGACCGAGTTGTTGCCCTTGATGAGCAGGTCACGCACTTTGGGGTCGCGCGTGATGTCGTCGGCTTCGAATGCGAACCACACCGGCGTCGATGCCGACACGTCGTTGACCGAGAACGAGCCCCAGGTCTGGTGCGTCAGCGAGGCCTTGCCGGCGCGGATCGAGTCGCGCATCGCGGCGTACTGCGAGAACGTCAGCTTGGCGCGAATGCCGGCCGCCTGCAGGTTGCTGATGATCGCCTCGGTCTGGTTGCGCTCGCGGTACGCGAAGATCTCGGTATCGAGGCCGTTCGGGAAGCCGGCCTCGGCCAGCAGCTTCTTCGCCAGCGCCGGGTCGTACTTGTAGCGCGTGGCGCCTTCGTCCGTGCAACCGAACTGCGACGGGAAGCACTGCGTGTGCAGCACGCGCGATCCGGCGCCGACGATGTTTTTCACGATCGACTCGCGGTCGATCGCATGTGTGATCGCCTTGCGCACGCGGATGTCCTTCAACGCCGGCGTCGGCGTGTTGTCGGTGGAGTTCAACTGCATGAACACGATGCGCATCGTTTCGCCGCTGACCACCTGCAGGTGCGGCACCTTGCCCGCCTGGTCGGCCTGGTCCTTCGGCACATGCATGATCAGGTCCGCGCCGCCCGACAGCATCTCCGCCATCTGCGTCTGCCGATCGGGGATGAAACGGATCTCGAGCTTGGAGATCTTCGGCGTGCCCTTCGGCCCGGCCTTGAAGTAGTCCGCGTTGCGTTCGAGCGAGAGCGACTTGCCCTGCACGTAGTTGGTGACCTTGTACGGGCCGGAGCCGACCGGCTTCGCGCTCATCCCCTTCGGGCCGACCGCGGCGTAATACTTGGCCGGGTGCATCACGACCGGACCCGCCAGGTACTCGATTGCGGCCGGGAACACCTGTTTCGTCGTGACGCGCACCTTGTATTTGTCGACCTTGGTGGCTTTGCCGATCCAGTTGACGTTGGCCTGGGTCGTGACCTTGTTGGCCGGGTCGGCGACGAAGTTCAGCGTGTAGACCACCGAGTCGGCGTCGAAC
>CAZAEG010000117.1:0-3868 GCA_964484035.1 uncultured Enterobacteriaceae bacterium
GTGCTTGAGCGCCTCTTCCGAGGAGCCGCCGTCGCCGCCGCCGATGATCAGCACCTTCCTGGGCGCCGGGTGCGCGGTGAGCGCCGGGTGGATCAGGTTCTCGTGATAGACGAACTCCTCCTTCTCGGAGGTCATGTTGAACCCGTCGAGCCGGAAGATCTTGCCGTAATGCGGCGTGTCGTAGACCTGCAGGCGCTGGAAAGGCGTCTGCAGGTCGCTGACCTGGCGCGCGGCCTTGATATAGAAACCGGTGGAGTCGTTGAGCGGCTCCATCAGCAAGTGGTCGCCGCGATCCACCTCATGGCGTGCGACTTCCGTGGGCTGGAAATAGTCCACGATCCCCTCGAACAGCTTCCTCGCCTTGGCGCTGTTGTCGTCGCTATAGTTGCAGACGTAGACGTCGAGCGTCAGCCCCTGCTTTTCCGGCCAGGTATGGATGGCGATGTGCGACTCCGCCAGCACCACGGTGCCGGTGAAGCCGGAGCCTTCGAACTGATGAAAGGTCGCGTCCATGGTCGTCAGCCCGGAGGCCGCGACGAACTCCAGGCACTTCGACCTGAAGCCCGCGCCGTCCAGCAGCAGCTGCGGGTCGCAGCGACAACCGCCCAGATCACCGATGAGATGCAGACCGTTCATGTCCGTTCCCCCAGAAAAACGAGAAGGCGCAGCCCTGCACGTATTCCAGGCTGCGCCCCCGCGTGTCCGCCTTGCGGCGAAAAACCGAGCTCGTTAAGTTCGTTCAATTCGTGCAATACCCCGCTTGGGCCGCCCCGCACTTACGCATGCGAAGCTAAGCGCCGATTTAAATTTGGCGCCGGATCTCCGCTGAAACTGCGTCGATCAGGCGCCGCGCGATCGAGATTTTGCTTGGAATCTTAGGTAATTGCAATACATCGAACCAATTTGCGGCCTCGATTTCGGGATCCTCGGTGCGGATCTCGCCGCCCGCCCAGTCGCAGACGAACGCGATCATCAGGCTGTGGGGGAACGGCCAAGGCTGGCTGGCGAAGTAAGACAGGTTCGCGACCGTTACGCCAACTTCCTCCGCGACCTCGCGCGCCAGGCACTGCTCAAGCGTCTCGCCGGGCTCGACGAAGCCGGCGAGCGCGCTGTACATGCCGCTCGGAAAATGCGGGCTGCGGGCGAGCAGCAGCTCGCGGCCGCGCTTGATGAGCGCCATCACGGCGGGCGCCACGCGCGGGTAGGCGGTGAGCTTGCAGGCGGGGCACACGCGTACCCGCTCCTCGGCCCTGGGCGCCGTCGGCGTACCGCAGCGGCCGCAGTACTGGTGGCAGCGGTCCCAGTCGAGCAGCTGCAGCGCGCGGCCGGCGAGCGCGAAATGCGCGTCCTCCAGCACCGAGAAGAGCGCCCGCAGGCCGATCCAGTCGTGGCCCGGCGGCGCGCTTGCCTCGCCGACCTCGGCGGCCCAGCAGTCCAGGCCCTGCAGCCCCCCTAGATACAGCGTACGGAGAGGCGCAGACCACAACGGTTTGTTGTTTTTCTGCAACGGCAGGCGCGCCCAGCTCGGCCGCTCCCGCACGCGCGGGTCGTCGCCGGGCCGCGGATCGGGCGGGCCGACCTCGACCAGCAGGCGGTCGCCGCGGAACACGAACCACAGGCCCTCGGCGCCCGCGGCGCCGTGCACGCGGTGCTCGAAGTCCTGCGGGCTGGAGAAAGGCAGCAGGGACATGCGCCGATTGTAGCGAGCGCCCCTAGCCCACGGTACGAGCGATGAGCGCCGCGCCCTGCTCGAGCAGGAACGATTTGAACGCCTGCGCCGCCGGGGACAGGCGCTTGCCCTTGCGGTGGATGACGAACCACTCGCGCATCACCGGCAGGCCGGTGACCGGCAGCAGCACGAGGCGTTGCGCGCGCAACTCCAGCCCGATGGTGTGCATCGAGAGGAACGCGACGCCCATCCCGGCCATCACCGCCTGCTTGATGGTCTCGTTGCTGCTCATCTCGAGCGTCTCGCGCGCCTTGAACCCGCGCTCGGCGAATACGTGCTCCATGGCATTGCGCGTGCCCGAGCCGTGCTCGCGGATGATGAAGGTCTCGCCGGCGAGCGCCGCGAGCGGGACTCGCCGCCGCCCGCCGAGCGGATGCCCGGGCGCGGCAATGACGACGATCGGATGCTTGGCGAACGCCACCGCCTCCGACTCCAGGCCGCGCGGCGGCCGGCCCATGACCGCGAGGTCCACCGAGTTCTCCGTCAGCGCGCGCACCACGGCTTCGCGGTTGCTGACCGCGAGTCGCAGGCGCACCTCGGGGTGGCGCCGCCGGAACTCGGCGAGCAGGCCCGGGGCGAAATACTTCGCGGTCGAGGTGACCGCGATCGACAGCTCGCCGCCGCCGACGCCCTGCAGCGCGTTCATGGCCTCCTCGGCCTCGCGCAGCAGGTCGGAGATGCCCGCCGCGTAGCGCAGCAGCTCGCGCCCCGCCTCGGTGAGGTGCACGCGTCTGCCGAGCTGCTCGACGAGCGGCAGGCCCGCCGCCTGCTCGAGCTGGCGCACCTGCATCGAGACCGCCGGCTGCGTGAGGTGCAGCGCCTTGGCCGCCGCAGTGAAGCTGTGCTGGCGCGCCACCTCGGTGAAGGTGCGCAGCTGGCGCAGCGTGGCGTTTCTCATTTCGATCCCCGCCGCATGCAAAAGAAAAGTTTATGGCACTGCCAATAAAATGTGAATAGACCTTATGAATTGGCGCCGCTAGGCTGCCGGCACAGATCGGGTACGGCATCCGCCGTCAGGAGAGAGGTCCGCATGGCAAAGAGCGCAATGGCCGGCAAGTACAGCGCCGGCGTCAAAGAGTATCGGCAGGCTTACTGGCAGCCGCAGTACGCGGTCAAGGACACCGACCTGCTCGCCTGCTTCAAGATCACGCCGCAGGCGGGCGTGCCGCGCGAGGAAGCCGCGGCCGCGGTGGCCGCCGAGTCCTCGACCGGCACCTGGACGACGGTGTGGACCGACCTGCTCACCGACCTCGAGTACTACAAGGGCCGCGCCTACCGCATTGAGGACGTGCCTGGCGACGATTCATGCTTCTACGCCTTCATCGCCTACCCCATCGACCTGTTCGAGGAAGGCTCGGTGGTGAACGTGTTCACCTCCCTGGTGGGCAACGTCTTCGGCTTCAAGGCGATCCGCGCCCTGCGCCTGGAGGACGTGCGCTTCCCGATCGCGTACGTGATGACCTGCGGCGGGCCGCCGCACGGCATCCAGGTCGAGCGCGACAAGATGGACAAGTACGGCCGGCCGCTCCTGGGCTGCACCATCAAGCCCAAGCTCGGCCTGTCGGCCAAGAACTACGGCCGCGCGGTGTACGAGGTCCTGCGCGGCGGGCTGGACTTCACCAAGGACGACGAGAACGTCAACTCGCAGCCCTTCATGCGCTGGCGCGACCGCTTCGCCTTCGTCGCCGAGGCGATCCGCAAGGCCGAGGCCGAGACCGGAGAGCGCAAGGGCCATTACCTCAACGTCACCGCGCCCACGCCCGAGGAGATGTACAAGCGCGCCGGCTTCGCCAAGGAGCTCGGCATGCCGATCATCATGCACGACTTCCTCACCGGCGGATTCTGCGCGAATACCGGGCTGGCGAATTGGTGCCGTGAGAACGGCGTGCTCCTGCACATCCACCGCGCCATGCATGCCGTGATCGACCGCGACCGGCATCACGGCATCCACTTCCGCGTGCTGCTCAAGGCGCTGCGCCTCTCGGGGGGCGACCACCTGCACACCGGCACCGTCGTCGGCAAGCTCGAGGGCGACCGCCAGGCGACGCTCGGCTGGATCGACCTGCTGCGCGAGCGCTTCGTGAAGGAAGACCGCTCGCGCGGCATCTTCTTCGACCAGGACTGGGGCTCGATGCCCGG
>CAZAEG010000118.1:0-7117 GCA_964484035.1 uncultured Enterobacteriaceae bacterium
CATCACGTTGAGGGCGGCGGTATCCAGGCGCGACAGCGCCGCATACAGGGTGGTGGTCTTGCCCGAGCCGGTCGGGCCGGTGACCAGCACGATGCCGTGCGGCTGCCGGATCATGCGGTCCATCTGCTCGAGCGTCGCGTCGTCCATGCCGAGCTGCGCGAGATCCAGCCGCCCGGCCTGCTTGTCCAGCAGGCGCAGCACCACGCGCTCGCCATGCCCGGTCGGAATCGTCGACACGCGCACGTCCACCGGCTTGCCGGCCACGCGCAGTGCGATGCGCCCGTCCTGCGGCAGGCGTTTCTCGGCGATGTCGAGCTGCGCCATGATCTTCAGGCGCGACACGATCGCACCGTGCAGCGCGCGCGCCGGCTCGAGCAGATCGCGCAGCGTGCCGTCGATGCGCAGGCGCACCACGGAGCGGGTCTCGAACGCCTCGAAATGGATGTCCGAGGCGCCGTCGCGCAGCGCCTGGGTGAGCAGCGCGTTGATCAACCGGATCACCGGCGCGTCGTCCTGGCTATCCAGCAGATCGGCGATCTTCGGGATCTCCTGCAGCAGCCGCGCGAGGTCGATGTCCTGCGACAGGTCGTCGGCGAGCGCCGCCGCGCCGGCGGCCGCGCCGTTATAGCTGGCGCCGATCACGTCGTCGAATTCCGCCGCCGGCACCACCCGCGCGCGCAACGGCACGCCGAGCATGCGGCGCAGCTCGGCGAGTGCGCTCGCGTGCGCGCCTGCGCGCACCACGACCTCGGCGAACTCGGCGCTTACCGCGCTCACGGCGACGCCGTGCGCCTTGGCGAAGGCGTACGGGATCACGGCTTGGGCAGGTTGATCACGGGCAGGTTGACCATGGACAGGTCGCGCGGTGGCAACTGCGGCGCCTGCATGTCGGGCAGCGGCGGGCTGGAAGGCGGTTGCGCCTCGCGCTGTTCGCCGATGATGTAGTCGTAGCGGGACGCGGTGAGCGAGCGGGCGCGCTCGGCGTCGCGCAGCACGGTCGGGCGCAGGAACACCATCAGGTTGGTCTTGACGCGCGAGCGCGTCTTGTAGGTGAACAGGGCGCCCAGGAACGGTATGTCGCCGAGCAGCGGCACCTTCTCGACGCCGTCGCGCACCGCGTCCTGGATCAGCCCGCCGATCACCACGATCTCGCCGTCGTCCACCAGCACGGTCGATTCCACGGCGCGCTTGTTGGTGATCACGCCGGCGGGGTTGAACGTATCCTCGACGCTGGAGACTTCCTGGTAGAGCTGCAGCCGGACCGTGCCGCCCTCGGAGATCTGCGGCTTGACCCGCAACGTCAGGCCGACGTCGCGCCGCTCGACGGTCTGGAACGGCGTCGGCGTGGTGGCGCCGCCGGAGAGCGCGTACTGGCCGGTGATGAACGGCACGTTCTGGCCGATGATGATGCGCGCCTCCTCGTTGTCGAGCGTCAACAGCGTCGGCGTCGACAGGATGTTGGCGTTGCTGTCGGTCTCGAGCGCCCGCACCAGCAGGCCGAGGTTGAGCACTTCGCCGATGCCGGGAATCGTCACTGTGCCCCTGATGACGCCGATATTGAGGCCGCGCGCGGCCGTCGCCGGGTTGGCCGCGACCCCGAGCACGTTCTGGCCCGGGCCGCCGAAGTTGGTGCCGCCGAACGCCTGCGTGCCGCTTTTTTCCACGCCGCTCAGGCTCTGCCACTGGATGCCGAACTCGGCGGCCCGGTCGGCGGTGATCTCGGCGATCAGCGCTTCGACGTAGACCTGCGCGCGGCGCACGTCGAGCTTGTCCACCACCGCGCGCAGGTTGTTGTAGATCGCATCGGGCGCGCTGATGATGATCGAGTTGGTGGCCGCATCGGCCTGGATCATGCCGGGCGCGGGCGCGGCGGCCGGGCTGGCGGAGGCGGACAGGGGTGGCGGCGCGGACGCCCCGCCCGCGGCGGTCGCCGACATCGGCGTGGCCAGCGGCCGGAGCGCCGTCGCCGGGGCAGCGGCGCTTTCACCCAGGTAGAGCGCGCGCAGCGTCTCGGCGACTTTCGCGGCTTCGGCGTTCTTCAGGTGCACGACATGCAGATTGCCCGCGGCGCTGGTCGGCGCGTCGAGCAGCGCCACCAGGCTGCGCAGCCGGGCGATGCGCGAGGGATTGTCCGAGCGCGCGAGCAGGCTGTTGGAGCGCGTGTCCGCCACCACGTTCAGGCGCTGCGACGGGTCGACCGCGGCCGCAGCCGCGCCGGCCTGCGCCTGCTCGGCGAACAGCCGGTTGACCATGAGCGCGACATCGAGCGCCGAGGCATGCGCGAGGGGGATCACGACCAGGTCGGAGCCGCCTGGCTGGTCGATGGCGTCGATGATGCGCGCGATGCGCCGCAGATTGCCGGCGTAGTCGGTGATCACCAGCGTGTTGTTGCCCGGATAGACGGTGATCGGGTTGGCCGGGGCGATCAGCGGGCGCAAGGTCGGCAGCATCTGCGCGGCGGATTCGTGCTTGAGCGTGAATACCTGCGTCTGGATCTGGTCGCCCGTGCCGCGCGGCCGCTCGTCGGGGCCGACGGTGCGGCCCGGGTGGAGCTTCGCCTCGGCCTCCGGGATGATCTTGACCAGGCCGCGATCCTCGACGGCGGCGTAACCCTGCAGCCGCAACGCCGAGAGGAAGACGTCGTACACCAGGGCGCGGGCCATCGGCCGCGCCGAGACGATGTTGACGGTGCCCTTCACGCGCGGGTCGAGCAGGAAATTCTTGCCGGTGATTTCGCTGACCGCCTTCACTACGCCCTCGAGGTCGGCGTTGACGAAATTGAGCGTGACTTCATTGGGCCCGGCGGGCTGCGCCAGCAATTGCGTGCGCATCTGCGCCGGCGTTTGCACCGGCGCCGTTTGCGCCGGCGCCGGCGCGGGCGTCTGCGCCGGTGTCTCGGTTGGCGCGGGCGTGGGCGTCGGGGTCGACGCCGGCGTTTGCGCCTGCGCCTGGCCGACCAGGGCCGCCACGACGATGCGAACCAGTTTTCCGCGAAGCTTCATTTGCCGACCTTCTCCGGCCACGCGAGAGCCTCGCGCACGCCATTGCGTTCCAGAACGACGTGGTCGACGTGGACTTCCGCGAGCCGCAGGCCCGGCGCCACTTCCTCGCCTTGCAGCACCGCCACCGACCGCTTGCCATCGAGCTGCAGCACCGCTTGCCCGAGCTGCTCGCCGGCGGCAGCCACCACGCCCATCAGGCGAATCGCCCCCGACACCGCGGCCTGCGTCGCAGCGCCGAACAGGCCGCCCGCCGCCGAGGCGCGGTCCGCGCCCTGCACGGCCGCCGGTGCCCGCGGCGCGGGCGGCGGCGCGAGCCACGCCCAGGTCCAATACGCGAGCACCACGGCTAGCAGCACCAGTGCGGCAAGCGTTGCGAGATGCCCCGCCTTTTGGGAATGCATGCGTCCCGTCAAATGAGTCGCATGGTAGAGACCGCGATCGGCAACGTATGTTCGGTGTCGTACAGTGAGCCGGGCGCGGCGGCGTAATATAGTGCAGGAGGTTCAGATGCGCAACGCGTATTGGCAGCGTGGCTTCACGCTGCTCGAAGTGATGGTGGTGGTGGTGATCCTCGGCATTCTTGCCGCGCTGGTGGTGCCCAAGATCATCGGCCGGCCCGACGAAGCGCGGGCCATCGCCGCCAAGCAGGACATCGCAAGCCTGATGCAGGCGCTCAAGCTCTACCGGCTCGACAACCAGCGCTATCCCGTCACCGAACAGGGACTGCAGGCGCTCATCGTGCAGCCGGCCACGGCGCCGCTCGCGCCCAACTGGAAGGCCGGCGGCTACGTCGAGCGCCTGCCTAACGACCCCTGGGGCCATCCCTACCAGTACCTCAATCCCGGCGTACGCGGCGAGATCGACGTGTTCAGCCTGGGCGCCGACGGCGCGCCCGGCGGGGAGGGCAGCGATGCGGACATCGGTTCCTGGAACCTCTAGCCGCCGGGGCTTCACCCTCATCGAGCTGCTGGTGGTGATGCTGATCATGGGGCTCGCGGCCGGACTAATCGGCGCGCTCGTCCGGCCCGACGATCGCGCGCTGTTGCGCGTCGAGACCGAGCGGCTGGCGCAGCTTCTGGATCTCGCCGCCGAGGAATCGCGCCTCACGGGCAGGCGCATCGCCTGGACGGCCGAAGGCACGCAGTACCGCTTCTGGCGCTGGCGCGACGACGCCGGCTGGTCCGAAGTGCTCGATGATTCGCTGCGCGCGCGCCGCCTGCCGCCGGGCATGGCGATCGCGGAACTGCGCATCGAGGCCATGCCGTCCGTGGGCGGCCTGCGCCTCGAATTCGGGCCGCACGGCTCGCTCGCCTACGACCTGCGGATGGCGCTGGGGGAGTCGCGCTATGTCATTAACGCTTCTCCAGTCGGCGAGGTGCGCGTCGATGCGTCGCAGTAGTCGCGCAGTGGGATTCACCCTGGTCGAAGTACTGGTCGCGCTCGCCATCGTGTCGATTGCCCTGCTCGCCGCGCTGCGCGCCGCCGGTCAGGCGACGAACGCGCTCGACGAGCTGCGCCTGCGGCAGTTCGCCGGCTGGGTGGCCCAGGACCGCCTCGCCGAGCACCGCGCCCGGCGCGAGTGGCTGCCGCTCGGCATCGGCCGCGGCACGCAAGTGCAGGCCGGCGTCGAGTTCGCCTGGCGTGAAGAGGTGATCTCCACGCCCAATCCGTCATTTCGCCGCATCGACGTGTTCGTCGCCACGCCGGCCGAGCCCTCGCGCACGCTTTCGCGCCTCACCGGGTTCGTGGTGCAGGCGCCGCCGGGAAGCCGGTGAAGCAAATGGCGATGCGCCCGCGCGGCTTCACGCTGATCGAGCTGCTCAGTGCGATGCTCATCCTCGCGCTGCTGGCCGTGATGTCGTACCGCGGCCTGGGCGCGGTGCTCGATGCGCGCGAGCGCGTCGAGCGGGAGACCGGGAAGTGGAAGCGCGTCTCGGCGTTCCTGTCGAGATTCGAGCGCGACGTGCAGCTGTCCGCGCCGCGCCCGGTGCGCACCGCCTCCGGCACCGCGCCCGCCTGGCTCGCCCGGCCGGGCACCGGCCTGGAGTTCAGCCGCTTCGCCTCGGCCGCGGGCCAGGATGCGGCGCGCCGGGTCGGCTACCGGCTGAACGAGAATCAGGAGATCGAGATCGCGCTGTGGCCGGGTCTGGACGTCGCGCCCCACGCCGAGCCCGCGCGCTACGTCGCGCTGTCCGGCGTCGCCGGGTTTGACGTGCAGTACCTGGACGCCTCGCTCGCGTGGGTGCAGGCTTGGCCTGCGGCCGCGGGCGCCGCGGCGCTTCCCAGGGCCGTGCGGCTGCACATCGTGCTGGCCACGGGCGAGACGCTGGTGCGCGTGTTCGCGCTCAAGTCATGACGGGCCGGCAGCGCGGCGTGGCAGTGGTGATGGCGATGGGCGTGGTGGCGCTGGCCGCCATCGCGGCGGCGGCGATGCTCGCCTCGCAGAGCACGTGGTCGCGGCACGCGGAGCTCACCGCCGATCACGTCCAGGCGAAAGCGCTGGTGCAGGCCGGCGTCGACTGGGCGCGCGCGCTGCTGAGCGACGATCGGCGCCTCAGCAATGTCGATCACCTGGGCGAGCCCTGGGCGATGCGGCTGCCGCCGGTGCCGGTGGACAACGGCGAGCTCGCCGGCCGCATCGACGACCAGCAAGGGGCCTTCAATCTGAACAACCTGGTGCGCAACGGCGTCGCCAGCCCAGTGCACGTCGCGCAGTACCAGCGCCTGCTGCAGATCCTGGGATTGCCCGAGTCCCTCGCCGCCAGCCTCATCGACTGGATCGACGCGGACAGCGAGCCGCAACCGCAGGGCGGCGCCGAAGACGGCTATTACCAGGCGCGGCAACCGCCCACCCTGGCCGCCAACCGCGTCCTCACCGATGTCGCCGAGCTGGCGCTGGTGAGCGGTTACGACCGTGAGGGCGTCATCGCGCGCCTGCGCCCGTTCGTCACCGCGCTGCCGAACTTCACCGCGCTCAACGTGAACACCGCCTCGCCCGAAGTCCTCGCCGCCGTGGTCCGGGGACTGGATCTCGACGCGGCGCGCGCGCTCGCGGAAAAGCGCGAACGCGCGTACTTCCGCACCGCCGCCGACTTCGTCGCGCGGCTGCCCCCGGGGACCGAGGCGCCGGCCAACGAGGTCGTCACGCTCAGCCGCTACTTCCTGGCGAGCGTGCGCGTGACCATCGGCAGCGCCGAGGCGCGCGGCAGCGCGCTGCTCGAGCGCCAGGCCGTGGGCTGGCCCGCCGCGGTGTGGAGAAAGTCTCCATGAGCCTGCTGCGCATCTACGCGCCGCTCGGCGAAGCGCCGGTGCGCTGCGCCTGGGCGCTCATTGACGGCGCTCGCGCGGTTGCGGGCGAAGGCGCGCTGGCCGGACTGCCGCGCGGCGCCGAGCGCGTGCAGCTCGTCATACCCGCGGCGCAGGTGATGATCACGCGCGCGCAGCTGCCGCAAGGCGCACGGCGGCGCGCCGGAGCGGTGCTCGCCTTCGCGGTCGAGGAAGCGAGCGCTGCCGATCCCGAGGCCAACCAGGTGAGCTGGCTCGGCGCCGTGGGCGATGCCGACGCGCTCGCGGTGGCGGACAAGCGCGCGCTCAATCTCTGGCGCGATGCGCTCGACGCGGTCGGCCTGAGCAGCTACGAAGTGCACTCGGAGATCCTGCTGTTGCCGCGCTCGGCGCGCACCTGGAGCCTGGCGTGGGACGGCGCCGAAGGCTTCGTGCGCACCGGCGAGTTCGAGGGCGCGGCGACCGATACCGGCGATCGCGCCATGCCGCCGCTGGCGCTGCGCACGCTGCTCGAGGAGGCGCAGCGGCGCGGCGCGGCACCGGACGCGATCGCGGTGCATGCCATTGCGCCCGGGGCAGCCCCCGACCTCGAGGCCTGGCAGCGCGAGCTGGGCATCCCGCTGCATGAGCTTGGCGCCTGGGACTGGCGCGCGGCGCCGGAACAGGCGGGCATCGCCCTGGCGCAGGAACGGCGCAAGTGGCGCATCGCCCCGGCAGCGCTGGCCAGCCTGCGGCCGGCTGCCTGGATCGCCGGTGCCGCCCTCGCCCTGCATGGCGTGGCGCTGATCGCCGACTGGGCGCGCCTGGCGAGCGAGCAGCAGGCCGTGCGC
>CAZAEG010000119.1:0-4444 GCA_964484035.1 uncultured Enterobacteriaceae bacterium
GGGTACTCGATGCCGGGCTTCTTGGCCTGGGTCTTCCACTGGAAGCGCAGGTACGCGTTCTGGTCGTCGTAAGCGGCCTGGACCTTCAGCTCCTTGTAGCCCTGCTTGCCCTTGACCGCCGCCGGCTCGAGCTTGTTCGCCTTGACCAGCTTCGCGCCGAGCTTTTTCTCGGTGCCCTTATGACAGGTCAGGCACGCTCCGTCGCTGGCGACCACTTGCGAGCCCGGGTGCTCCGCGCTGCGCAGCCATTCGTACGAGGACTGGCCGGGATAGAACAGGGGCACCGTGGTGGCGGGAATCTTCGTCCAGTTGATCTTCGCCGGATCGGCGGCCATGGCGGGGGACAGGGCGACGGCCAAAAGGCCTGCCAGACAGACTCTTTTCATAGGGGCTCCTGGGGCGATTCTATTTTGCTTCGAGGCATCGTAGGTCGGAATGACGCCGAAAGTTTGATCCAGATCAAACCGCGACGGCGAAGCCATCGGCGAAGCGCTCCACGGCATCCCAGTCCGTGTACTCATAGTCGCGCGAAGCGTCGGTGTCGCCGCCGGCCAGAGCGACGAACGCGATCATCAGCAGGCGCTTGCATGGGGCGTACTTGCTGTACGGCAGCGCCCCGGCGAAGGTTGCCGTCTGCTGGGGCTGCCATCCCACCTGCCGCAGAAACGTCTGCAGATAGCGTTGCGCCGCCTGCGGCTTGTTGCGCGCGCTCAGGCTGACCGAGAAGAAGGCGCTGCGCCGCGCTTCAAGCGCCGCGCCGTGCTGGCGCAGCAGCGCGCGCAAATGGCCCGGATGCCGCCCGTAGTGGACGGAAGCGCCGACGATGACGCCGTCGTAGCGCTCGAAGTCCGGCGGCATCGCGCTCGGTTCCGCCCGCAGCGCTTGCACTTCGTGGCCTTGCGCGCGCAATCCTTGCTCCATGCGCTCTGCCACGCGCGCGGTATGGCCCTCCGTGGTGGCGTATAGAATCAGGACTTGAGCCATGCCCACATGAAACCTCGCCTGCTTGACCGGCTTCTTGATATCGGTCAAATATCGCCGATCGCCGATCGCCGATCGCTAGCGTGAGCGCCCAATGACCAGGAAGACGCTGCTGCTCGCGGCGCTGGGCCTCCTCTTTGCCGGTGCGGCGAGCGCCCAGTCGGGCGAAGCGCTGCTGGGCACGAAGGGCTGCCTCGGCTGCCACGACATCGACGAAAAGAAAATGGGTCCCGCGCTGAAGGCGGCGGCGGCGAAGTACAAGGGGGCCGAGGCCGCGCTCATCGCGGCGCTCAAGGCGGGCAAGGGGCACCCGGTGAAGGTGGACGCGACGGACGCCGAATTGAAGGCCATGATCGGGTATCTGACCGGCCTGCAGGCCGCGCCCGCCAAGCCGGCGAAGCCTGCCGCCGCGCCTGCGGCCGCGGCACCCGCCCTGGACAACGCGCTCTGCCTGGGCTGCCACGGCAACGAAGGCTTCGCGATGCCTGGAGCGGACGGCAAGCCGCGCGCGCTGCACGTGGAGCAGGACCGGTTCGAGCACAGCGTCCACGGCAAGCGCCAGTGCGTGGAGTGCCACAAGGACATCACGGAAATCCCGCACCAGCCGGGCGTCGACCGCAAAGTAAGCTGCGTCACCTGCCACGACGACCTGTGGAAAGCCGCGCAGAGGGACGGCAAGACGGAGGAAAACGCGCGCCTCGGCGTGGTCGTGGACCAGATCGACCGCTACATGAAGTCGATCCATGCGCGACCCAGCCGCGCCGACCAGTCGCGCACCAACGCCACCTGCTACAACTGCCACAACGCGCACTACGTTTACCCGCTGGGCACGACGCAGCGCGCGGATTTCCGCCTCGACATTCCCAACACCTGCGGCGCCTGCCATGCCGCGCAACTCGAGCAGTACCGCATTTCGGTGCACGGGCGGGAAGTGCTGGGCAACCGCAATCCGGCCGCGGCGGTGTGCTCGGATTGTCACACCACGCACAGCATCGACACGCCGGAAGCGGATGTGGTCAGGGTCGCGATCACCAGAAACTGCGGCAATTGCCACACCGAGAGCTTGCGCACCTACACGGAGACCTATCACGGCCAGGTCAACACCCTGGGCTACGCGCATACTGCCAAGTGCTTCGACTGCCACGGCAGCCACGGCGTGCAGCGCGTGAGCGATCCGGCCTCGAGTGTGCACCCGGACAAACGGCTTGCCACCTGCCAGCGATGCCACGTCGGCGCCACCGCCGGATTCGCCACGTTCGAGCCGCACGCCACGAGCCACGATTTCGGCCGTTATCCGCACGTGTGGATCGCGACGAAATTCATGGTCGCGCTGCTGATCGGGGTGTTCCTGTTCTTCTGGACGCATACCGCGCTGTGGTTCAACCGCGAGTACCGGGACCGCCAGGCGCGCAAGCTGCGGCCCCACGTCGTCGCCGAGGAGCCGTTGCAGCTGCAGGGCAAGCAGTACCAGCGCTTCGGGCCGGTCTGGCGCCTCGCCCACCTGGTGTTCGCATTGAGCGTCATGACGCTGGTGCTGACCGGGATGGCGGTGTTTTTCGCCGACAGCGCGTGGGCCAAGGCCGTCATCGCCGCCTTCGGCGGCCCGAAGACCGCGGCCATCGTGCACCGTACTGCGGCGGCGACCATGCTGGGCATCTTTCTTGTCCACCTGGTGTTCCTAATGCTGCGCATCGGGCGAAACTTGCGGACCTGGGACTGGTTCGGCCCGGTTTCGCTGCTGCCCAACTTGCAGGACCTGAAGGACGCCATCGCGATGTTCAGGTGGTTCTTCGGCCTCGCCCCGCGGCCGATGTTCGACCGCTGGACCTACTGGGAGAAGTTCGACTACTGGGCGGTGTTCTGGGGCATGGCGATCATCGGCGGCAGCGGCCTCATGCTGGCGTTCCCGCGCGCGACCGCCTGGCTGCTGCCCGGGTGGATGTTCAACGTCGCGACCATCGTGCACGGCGAGGAAGCGGTGCTCGCGGCCGTGTTCCTGTTCACGGTGCACTTCTTCAACAACCACTTCCGGCCGGACAAGTTCCCGCTCGACACGGTGATGTTCACCGGCGCCGTGCCGCTGGAGGAGTTCAGGCGCGAGCACGCGCTCGAATACAATCGCCTGGTGGCGACGGGGCAGCTCGCGCAGCACCTGGTGGACGCGCCGTCGCACCCGATGACCGTGGGTTCCAAGATTCTGGGGTTCACGCTGATCGGATTCGGGCTGACGCTGCTGCTGCTGATGCTGGCCGGCTTCGCGGCCCGGACAGGGTAATTCCATTGCTGGTCGACATAGGAGACAACATGAAGGCGAGACTGTGGGTTCTGGCGGTGGCGGGAGCGCTGGCGGCGGGTGGCGCCTGGGGGCAGGGCACGGATGTGCTGAAGGCCAAGGGATGCCTGAATTGCCACGACATGGACAAGAAGAAGGTCGGGCCATCGTTCAAGGACGTGGCCGCCAAGTACAAGGGCAAGCAGGGCGCCGAAGGCGAGCTGGTGGCCAAGCTCAAGGGGGGCAAGGGCCACCCGAAATCCCAGGCGACGGAGACCGATCTGCAAGCGGCCGTGCGGCAAGCGCTGGGAGCGAAATAGCCGCGATCGCCGAGGCGCGCTTGATATAGGTCAAGCCGCGCGGCGCGCCGCGCGGTAGCGTGTGCTGCATGAATCCGGCTCAGGCGCGGGTGTGCCCAGGCACATCGTCCGATTGATCGCGTTGCTGGCCGGAGGCCTCGCGCTGGGGTTGACCGCGAAGTGGTATTTCACCGCCCAGTCGTTCTACCAATACGGCCACTATCGCGCCGACTCGGTGCCGGCAATCGCCGCCCAGGAACCGGCATACCAGGGCGCGGGCTATTGCCAGGCCTGCCACGGCGAGCGCCACGCGCAATGGTCGGCGAACAATCACAAGTCGGTGACCTGCGAGACTTGCCACGGCGCGGCCCAGGGCCACCCGCAGAAGGGCAAGCTGCCGATTCCCGCCGATGCGCGAAAGCTGTGCACGCTGTGCCATGAAAAGATGGCGGAGCGGCCGCGCATCCAGCCGCAGATCGAATTGGCGCAGCACGGCGCGGGCCAGCAGTGCGTCGTCTGCCACAACCCGCATGCGCCCAGGCTTGCGGTCGCCGCCGCCATGGTCGCCGGCGATGCCGCCGCGGGCGGCAGGAAGCACGCGGAAAGCTGCGCCAGCTGCCACGGCGCGAAGGGCATCAGCCCGAACGACACTTGGCCGGATCTCGCCGGCCAGAACGCCGCCTATCTGGCCCGCATCCTCGGTGCCTACAAGTCCGGCGACCAGACCGACGTCATGATGTCGCCCGTGGCGCAAACGCTCAGCGATGCCGACGTGCAGAATCTCGCCGCCTACTACGCGGGCCTGAGCTGTCAGGCACCGCCGCGCGCACCGGCCGCAGGCGCCGCCGCCGGCAAGCTGCTGGCGAAGAATTGCGCTGGCTGCCATGGCGAG
>CAZAEG010000120.1:0-8894 GCA_964484035.1 uncultured Enterobacteriaceae bacterium
CCCGCATCGAGCGCGCGCCGACGCATCGCGAGATCGCGAGCCGGGTGGGCACTTCGCGCGAGGAGGTGACGCGCGAGCTGTCGCGCCTCGCCCGGCAGGGCCTGCTCGAGCGCGCGGGCCGCGCCCTCCTGCTGCGCGACGTGCTCGCCCTGGAAGAGCTGGTGGCGGATTCCCGTCCGGAGGACGTTCCCGCGCCGGCGGCACCGTGGGAGGCGGCGCGCCTCTCCAGCGCGGGCGGCGCGCGGCGCGAGCGGCGCGCCGTACTCGTCGCCGACGTGCTCGAAGCCGCAGCCTCGGGGGCGCGCGACGAAGAACGCGCCCTCGAGCAGCGGCGTTCGTTCTTCGCGCACGCCACCTTCGAGATCATCCCGACCCATGCCGGGCGCAGCCTGTCGAAGACCCTGGGGGACGGCTTCCTCGCCGAGTTCCCGGACGGCGTGCAGGCGGCGCGGTGCGCCTTCGAGCTGCACCAGGGCCTCGCGCGGATCAACGCCGCGACCGCGGCGCCGCCCCTGGGCATGCGCGTGGGCATCCACGTCGCCGAGGTGATCGTCGAGACCTTCAACGTGCTGGGCGACGGCGTCAACGTCGCGGCGCGGCTCGCCGAGCTCGCCAACCCCGGCGAGACCGTCGCCTCGGCGGCGGTGCGCGACCAGCTGACGAGCGGCGTCGACGCCTCGGTCGAGGACCTGGGCGAGCAGCGGCTGCGCAACCGCGAGCGGGCGGTGCGGGCGTTCCGCCTGTGGCCGCCGGCGCACCAGCCGCTGCTCGCGCCGAGCGCGGCGGTGCGCGCGCACGGCCGGCCGTCGGTGGCGGTGATCCCGTTCCGGCTGCGCTCCGACGACGCGCGCTTCGCCTTCATCGGCGACGGCCTGGCCGACGAGACCATCGCCGCGCTCTCCCGCGTCGCCGACCTGTTCGTCATCTCGCGGCTGTCGTCGACGGCGTTTCGCAGCGCCCCGCTCGGCGTGCGCAGCATCGGCGAGATGCTCGGCGTGCAATACGTGCTCTCCGGCAGCGTGCAGACGGCGTATCCGCGCGCGCTGCTGGTGGTGGAACTGGCCGATGCGCGCGACGGGCGCATCCTGTGGAGCGAGCGCCTGCACGGCGATCTCGCCGACGTGTTCGCCATGCAGGCCGACCTGGCGCGCCGGCTCGCCGCGAGCGTCGCGCCGTTCGTGCGCTCGATCGAGCTGCGCCGCGCGCGCATCACCAGCTTCGAGGAGCTCGACGCCTACGGCATCACGCTGCGCGGCGTGGAGCTGATGCATCGGCTTTCGCCGGAGGACTTCCTGCTCGCGCGGCAGGCGTTCGAGGCCGCGATCGAGCGCGACCCGGTGTCGGCGGCGCCGCACGCGTGGTTGGCGAAGTGGCATGTGATGCGCGTGGCGGTGGGCGCGAGCGAAAATGCGATCGTGGACAGCGCGGCGGCGATTTTGAGCGCCGAACGTGCGCTCGCGTGCGATGCAGAGGATGCGCTCGCCCTGGCCGTGGATGCGCACGTGACGGCATGGGCGAAACATGATCTCGACGTCGCCGAAACGCGGCTGGCGCAGGCGCTCGCGGCCAATTCGAACGAGCCTCTCGCCTGGTTGTGGAGCGCGATGACGCATGCGTGGCGCGGTCGCGGGGCAGAGGCCGTGCGCTGCGCGGACCGGGCGTTGTCGCTTTCGCCGCTCGACCCGATGATCTATTACTTCGATTCGCTTGCGAGCACCGCCAATTTAGTCGGTGAGCGCTATGAGCGCGCGATCGAGCTCGCTTCCCGCTCGCTGCGCGAGAACTGCCTGCACACGCCTTCTCTGCGCGCGCTGGCCGTGGGACAGGTGTTGTCGGGTCAGCTCGAGGAGGCGCGCGAGTCTGTGCGTCGGCTGCGCGAACTGGAGCCCGGGCTCACTGTGCGGGCATTTAAGGAGCGCTACCCGGGCCGGGACAGTCCGCAGGCGGAGCGCTTCGCTAGCGCGTTGCAGGCCGCCGGATTGCCAGAATAGGCGAACCCGCGTCGGCTTGCCGGGAGGCTCCGATCGAGACACCGGCCGAGATCGCAAGGATTGCCGCAATCTCAGTGCCGGAGGGGACCTCGCCCAGGAACAAGAGGCCCAGAACCGCGCTCAGCGCGGGCACCAGTGCGACCAGTGCGATCGAGCGCTCCGGGCCAAGCCGGGCGATGGCGTGATTGAGCGCGACGAGCGCGACGCAGCCGATCAGCACGCCTTGCCACAGAACCTGCCAGAGCAGCTCGACTGGCGCCACCTGCCGTAGCGCGCCGGGCGCCGACCACAGATGCCACGGAACGACGACCAGCGCTGAAAACAGCGTCACGATGGCCGCGCCCTGGAAGGCGCCGATCCCCCAGCTGCGCAACTGCAGCACGTAAAGCGCGCCGAGCGCGGACGCCGCGAGGAACATGGCATCGCCTGTTAGCACGGAGGAGCTTGCTACCGAAACGCTCCAGGCGGTGAGCACGACCACGCCGATCGCGCACAACAACGCGCCCGCGATCATGCGAGCGGAGGGCCGCCTGGAGAACACCAGGAACCCGAGCAACGCGGCCCACGCGGGGGCCACGCCGGGGCCGAGCGCGGCGGCATGGTTGGCCGGCGCGTACTGCAAGCCGCAGATCACGAGCGCCGCCATTCCCGCGCCCTGGAACAGGGTGAGCGGAACGCCTCGCAGCCAAACGTCGCGCCGGATCGCGTGGAACCGCAGCGCCAGGAACGGAACGAAAAGCAGCGCGCCGACGCCGAACCGCAGAACGATGAGATCCTGCGGTGCAAACGAGCCGGTGACGCCCGCGCGGGTCGCCACGGGATACGCGGCCCAGATCAGGATCGCAATGGCAGCGGCGGCGTAACCGCTCACCGCGATGCCGCTTCGGCCATCGGGCAGCCGCTCCGGCGCCGCCGACGCCGGACCGAGGCTGCGTACGCGGCGACCGGCCGCGCGGGATCGACGTTGGGCTTGACGATCGTTTGCTCATAGCGCGACCACGCTTCGGCGGGAAAATCGGCGGGGTGCCTTACGACACCGAAGGCATTCGAAACTTCCTCCGCATACGTGCTCCGGTGCAGTGGCTGGACCTGTACAAGCGGTGTCTCGGTGCTGAAATGGATCGGCACGTCGGTTTTCACCAATCGGATGTTGGTGAACAGCGGGCCGAACCAGCGGTCGGTCTCGACGATGCCTTCGTATAGATCGAAAGCGAGGCTTCGCGGAAGGTTTGCGGGTGGACGGATCAGGATGCTCCAGTCTTCCGCGCTGCCGACGAACAAGCCGGTCCAGACCTGGATGATCCCGGGCTCCGGGACGGCAGTGAGAAACGGTGGAGCAAATCCGCGCAGATGCCGGGGTGCCAGGCGATCAAATACCTTGCCGTATCGAGGAAACTGCGCCGAAGTCAGCGGAAACCATGCATCTGCGCCTCGATAAGTCCAGATCACCTGCGATCCGTCCCATTGCAGCGTGAAATCGATCGGCGGGAACACGTACCAGCCGAACGACGAGGCCGCTCTGAGTGCCTCGCAGTACTGAAAGCCGCGCGAGGGCAGCGTGCCCAGCACCGAGGAGTCGGCACGCATCGGTGCTCGGCATTCCGGGATCGCGACGTAGAAGGTCACGGCAGGAGCCGGCTGGTGTCTTGCGTTCATTGAGCGTCCTTCGATTGTAATTAGCTGGCGCGCGGTTCGCGGCGCGCCAGCCAGATGGCTACTTGCGCAGACTTGCCGGCGCCATGCCGGAGCCGAAACGAATTTTCCCTGCATCATGCGTTTGCGCGTCGCGCGTGCGAACGCCTGCGGGTGCCATGCCCGAGCCAAAGCGGACATTGCGTGGATCGGCGATTTTCTTCGTGGGCTTGCGTACGACTGGAAGCTTCTTGCTCTTCATGTGTTTCTCCTTGCATGCTGTTGGTCGATAATTTCGATCGCGCCCTTCATGCGGCGGCGGCGCGAACGCGATTGACACCCGCCGGCGCCCGCTTCATCAAGCGCGCCCGCGCGGGGAAGAATGAAAGGTTTGAGCCGATGCAGCCCAAGCGGGGAGAAGCGCCGCTCGCGGGACGCAAAGCGAGCCTGGCGCCGGCCCGGGCCAGGCCGCCCCGAGTCCCGATGCGCCGGTTTAGTCCCAGAGGTGTGCGTAAACACACCATTCGGTGTCGATTTCCGTCACGCCGTTCCCGACAGTTCAGAAGTGCCCTGCGTTATATCAAACTATTACTTGATACGTATGAGGTTTCTGCCCATGCTTTCCCGGCATACGGCGGCACTCGCGCCGCCGCGCATTGGACCTTATGGCGCAAGAGCCTCAAATGGCGTTGCACTCGGCTGCGCCGCACGCGGCGGCGCCCGACGCGTCCCCCGGCCGCCGGCGCTGGTGGCTCGCGGCGATCCTCGGCGCAGTGGTCCTCGGGTTCGTCGTCTCGTCGTGGCATCGCTACGTCACCCTCGAGCGTGAGCTGACCGAGACCGCGCTGGCGCGGCACGCCGCGGTCGGCGCGCTCGCGGCAAGCACGCTCGCGGTCAAGTTCGAGCGCCTGGTCGACGTCGGCGTCGCGCTCGCCACGCGCGTCAGGTTCCAGGAGCTGGTGGCGGCCGGGCGCTGGAGCGAGGCCGCGCAGATCCTGCAGCGCGTCCCGCAGGACTTCGACTTTCTCGACCGGCTGTTCCTCGCCGACCCGCGCGGCACGCTGCGGGCGGACGTGCCGCAGGCGGCGCAAGTCCGAGGCAGGAATTTCGCGCACCGCGACTGGTACAAAGGCGTCAGCCGCGACTGGCAGCCCTACGTGTCGCCGCTCTATCGCCGCAGCGCCGCGCCGCAGCGCAACGTGATCGCGGTCGCGATCCCGATCCGCGGACCCGGGGACGGCGTCGCGGGGATCCTGGTCCTGCAGGTGAAGCTCGAGGCCTACTTCGATTGGGCACGGCGCATCGATCTCGCGAGCCGCGTGCTGATCGTCGACGCCGGGTGGCGCAGCGCGTTCGATTCGCGAGCGCCGGCCGGCGCGCAGCTCGCGGCGGGCGCGGCCGAGCCGCTGGTACAGCGGCTCGCGCCCGGTGCGTCACCGGCGCAAGTCGTGCACGACGCGCCGGGCGGCCGCGATCTGGTGTTCGGCTACGCGCCGGCGGCGCATGGCTGGAGCGTGGTGACCCTGCAGGACGGCGCCGCCGCGTTCGCCGCCCGCGATACGTTGCTGCGCCAGATGCTGCTCGACGGCGCCCTGATCGCGCTATTCGCGGTCGCGGCGATCGTGCTGGCGACGACGGTGGTGGTGCAGCGGCGGCGTGAGGCGGTCGATCGGGCGCAGCGCGCCGAGCTCGAATCGCGCGTGCAGGCGCGCACCGCGCAGCTCGAGGCCGCCAACCAGGAGCTGGCGGCGTTCTCCTACTCGGTGTCGCACGACCTGCGCGCGCCGTTGCGCGCGATCGACGGCTATGCGCGCATGCTGCAGGAAGACTTCGCGGAACGCCTCGGCGAGGAGGGCGCCCGGCAGCTCGGCGTGGTGCGCGACGAGGCCCGGCGCATGGGCCAGCTGATCGACGACCTGCTGGCCTTCTCGCGCGCCGGGCGCCAGGCGCTGCGCGCCGCGCGCATCGACATGGCCGAGCTGGCGCGCGACGTGGCCTGCGAGCTGGCGCCCGAGTTTCCGCAGGCCGAGGTCCAGGTCGGGGAACTGCCGCCGGCCGCGGCCGACCCGGCGCTGCTGCGCCAGGTGTGGCTGAACCTGATCGGCAACGCGCTGAAATACAGCGCCCGGCACCCCGCGCCGCGCGTGGAGATCGGCGGCCGCGCCGACGGCGCGCAGGCCGAGTACTGGGTGCAGGACAACGGCGCGGGCTTCGACGAGCGCTACGCGCACAAGCTGTTCGGGGTATTCCAGCGCCTGCACGGGGCGCATGAATTCCCGGGCACCGGGGTCGGCCTCGCCATCGTGCAGCGCGTGGTGGCGCGCCACGGCGGGCGCGTCTGGGCGGCCGGCAAGCCGGGCGCGGGGGCGAGATTCTCGTTCGCGCTGCCGGCCTCGCGGAGCGATCCATGATCGATCTGCGGCAGTCGTCGCCAACCGCGTCCGGGGCTAGGCACATGCACGCCGGCGCCGCCATCCGCGTGCTGCTGGCCGAGGACGTCGCCACCGACGCCGAGCTCGAGGTGCGGGAGCTCAAGCGCGCCGGGATACGCGTCGAGCACCGTCTGGTCGATAGCGAGGCGCAGTTCCGCCTGGAGCTCGAGCGGTTCTCGCCCCACGTCATCCTGTCGGATTTCTCCATGCCGCGTTTCGACGGCATGGCGGCGCTCGCCCTGGCACGCGAGGCGGCGCCCGACGTGCCCTTCATCTTCGTCTCCGGCACCATCGGCGAGGA
This sequence comes from uncultured Enterobacteriaceae bacterium, assembly GCA_964484035.1. GTDB lineage: Bacteria > Pseudomonadota > Gammaproteobacteria > Burkholderiales > SG8-39 > JAABQT01. Next base: position 6,357 of record CAZAEG010000120.1, read on the forward strand.
GTACGCGATCCGCGCGCTGAAGAACGGCGCCACCGACTACGTGCTGAAGACCAACCTGGTGCGCCTGCCGGCGGCGGTCGAGCGCGCCTTGCAGGAAGCACGGGAGCGGGCGGACAAGCGCGCCACCGAGCACGCGCTCGAGGCCGCGCGCCAGCGCCTCGAGACCATCTTGCACTCGTTGCCCGACGTCGTGTGGTCGGTCGGGCTGCCCGAGCGGCGGCTGATCTACGTCAGCCCGGCGGTGGCGCAGGTCTACGGACTCACGCCCAAGGAGGCGCTGGCGACGCCCGACTTCTGGATCGACGCGATCTTTCCCGAGGACCGCGAGCGGGTCATGGCGGACTGGCCGGGGTCGTCGCCGGACAAGGTCCACGATGCCGAATATCGCATCGTGCGGCGCGACGGCGTCGTGCGCTGGGTCAACGTGCGCCGGCGTGTGTTCACGAGCGCCGCGGGCGCGCCCGAGCGCGTCGACGGCCTGGTGCGCGACATTACCGACGCGGTGGGCCAGCGCGAGCGCCTGGCGCGCCTGAGCCGCATCCGCGACCTGCTGGGCGCCGCCAACGCGGCGTTCATGCGCCTGCGCAACCGGGACGAGCTGTACGCGGAGTTCTGCCACATCGCGGTCAAGCGCGGCGGCTTCGTGCTGGCGCGCGTGGTGGCGCTCGACGAGACCGGCCGGCTGCAGGTCGCGGCCGCATCGCCCGTAGGCGACACCGGCGCGTTCGCGGGCATCGTCGAGGACTACAACCGCGACCCGCAAGGCGCGCGCAGCCTGCTCGCGCAGGTGCTGCGCACGGGGCGGCGCGAGGTGTCGAACGACGTGCAAGCCGACGAGCGCATCGCGGGACGCGCGGCGCTGACGGCGCAAGGCAGCTACGCGCTCGCGCTGCTGCCGGTGCAGGTGGAGAACTCGGTGGCGGCGGTGGCGATCCTGCGCGCCCGCGAGCCCGGGTTCTTCGACCACGCGGAGCTCGATCTGCTGCGCGAGCTGATCGCCAACCTCGAATTCGCGCTCGAGCTGCAGGGCAAGCGCGCGAAGGTCGACTACCTGGCGCTGTACGACGCGCTCACCGGATTGCCGAACCGCCTGCTGCTGCGCGAGCGGCTGGCGCAGGCGATCGACGCGCGGCGCGGCGCCGACGACAAGGTGGGCCTGGTGCTGCTGGACATCGAGCGCTTCAAGGCGATCAACGACACGCTGGGCCCTCATGGCGGCGACCGGGTGCTGCGCATCGTGGCGCAGCGCGTGGCCGAGTTCGCGGGCGAGCGCGCCCACGCGGCGCGCGTCGCCGGCGACCAGTTCGCGATCCTGATGCCCGCGGTGGGGCACGCGCGCGACGTCGGCCGCATGGTGGAGGCCATGGGCCCGGGCCTGCTCGACACGGGGCACGTGATCGACGGGCGCGAGCTGCGCGTCGCGCTGAAGGCGGGCGCCGCGCTCTACCCGGACGACGGCGAGGACGCCGACGCGCTGATCCGCAACGCGGAAGCCGCGCTGCGCATGGCCAAGGGCAGCGGGGACCGGTTCCTGTTCTACACGCCGCACCTCAACGCCCGGGTGGCCGAGCGGCTCGACCTCGAGGCGAAGCTGCGCCGCGCCGTGGAGCGCGACGAATTCAGGCTGCATTTCCAGCCCATCGTGGACCTGGCGGCGCGTCGCATCACCGGCCTCGAAGCGCTGCTGCGCTGGCGCAGCGGCGAGGCCGATGCGCCCGCGGTGTCGCCCGCGCAATTCGTGCCGGTGCTCGAGGAAACCGGGCTCATCGGCCAGGTCGGCCTGTGGGTGATGCGCGAGGCCGTCAACACGCGCCGCGCCCTGGCCGGGCGCGGGCTCGCCGCACCGCGCATCGCGGTGAACGTATCGACGATCCAGCTGCGCGGCCAGACTTTCGTCGACGACGTGCGCGGCGTGCTGGGCGGCGCCGGCGAGGCCGCGGGGCTCGACCTGGAGATCACCGAGAGCCTGCTGATGGAGAACATCGACGAGAGCCTGCGCAAGCTGCGCGCGGTGCGCGAGCTGGGGGTGCACATCGCGCTCGACGATTTCGGCACCGGCTACTCCTCGCTCGCCTACCTGAGCCGGCTGCCGATCGATACGGTGAAGATCGATCGCGCCTTCGTGCAGGGCATGTTGGTGAACGAGCAGAACGCGAGCATCGTCTCCGCCATCCTGTCGCTCGCCCGCGCGCTCAAGCTGAAAGTGGTCGCCGAGGGCGTGGAAACGGAGGCCCAGGCGGACCTTCTGCGCCACCTGCACTGCGACGAAATGCAGGGGTATTTGTTCAGCCCCCCCGTGCCGCTCGACCAACTGCAGTCATTGCTGGGCTGAGAGCGGGGGCGCCGGCGGGATTACAATCCCGGGGGCGTGAGCCTGTTCGCCCTCGGACTGAACCACACCACCGCGCCGCTGCCGGTGCGCGAGCGCGTGGTGTTCCACGTCGAAAAACTGTTCGACGCGCTGGGCGAGCTGACGCGCGAGCGCAGCGCGGCGGAAGCGGCGATCCTGTCGACCTGCAACCGCACCGAGCTGTATCT
>CAZAEG010000121.1:0-9318 GCA_964484035.1 uncultured Enterobacteriaceae bacterium
GCGCGCCTATTTCAGCCCCCTCGCCGAGTTCGTGCGGCGCCAGGGAGCCCTCGTCGTCCTGCTGTTCGTGCTGATCCACAAGATCGGCGACACGCTCGCCAACCTCACGCTGCGGCTGCTGTTCGAGAGCCTCGGCTTCAGCAACCACGAGATCGCCTTCTACGATGTCGGCATCGGCTTCGTCGCGCTGCTGGCCGGCATCTTCGCCGGCGGCATCCTCTATGGCCGGCTCGGCATGAAGCACGCCGTCCTCGCGAGCCTCGTCCTGATGGCGGTGTCCAACGTCAGCTTCGCCGCACTGGCGGCAGTGGGCCACAGCAACTGGGGCATGGCCGCCGCGGTCGGCTTCGAGAACTTCGCCAGCGGCATCGGCGGCGTGACGGTGGTCGCCTATCTCTCCGCGCTGTGCAACCTGCGCTTCACGGCGACGCAGTACGCGCTGCTGTCCGCCCTGGCGAGCATCGCGGGGCGCCTCCTCACCGGCACGACGGCCGGCGGGCTCATCGACACCATGGGCTACGTGAACTTCTACCTGCTCACCACCCTCGTCGCGTTCCCGGGCGTAATCCTGTTCTGGTACATGATCCGCTCGGGGCTCGCCGACCCGTCGATCGGCACGGCGGGCAAGGAGGGAGGCACCTGATGCGAAGCTCGCAGCGCGGATTGGGCTGGTTCGGGTCGCTCGTCGTGCTGGCGCTCGCGGTGGGCGCGGGCTACTACCTCTACCAGCAGATGGTGGTGGGCGACGAGACGCCGAGCTGCGCGGCGCAGCAGAACGAATGCCTGCAGAAGTGCCGCCGCACGAGCACCGACAACGCCGCCGCGCAGACCTGCCAGCAGGACTGCCGGCGCGAAGCGGACGTGTGCGCCGCGTTGCCGAAGAACTAGCTCAGGGCTGAATCTGCCCGCGCACCTCGCCGCCCTTGTGGCGGGCGGTGTGCACGTTCACGTAGAGCTCGCCCGCCTTCCAGGCATTGATCTGCGAAGCCGTGAGCTTGCGGCCTGCCGGCACGCTGTAAGTGTCGCCTTTCTTCTCCAGCGGCACGATCACCGGGCCGTTCCTGCCCCTGGCGCCAATGTGGATGTGCGCCGCCGCGCCCGCCACGTCCTTGGTGGTGACGCTGCCGGTGATGCTGCCGTCGTCCGCGAGCCGGAAGCTGCCGCTCCCCGAGCCCGTGACGTTCACCGGCGGTACTTCCTGCGCGCCACTCAGCTTCACGCCGACGGCGTTGCTGCCCGGCACCCAGTGGGGCAGCGTGCCTTGCACCTGCACGCAGCCGGCCAGTGCCATGCCCGCGGTCGCCACTATTACCGTCAGATACGCTCTCATGGGGCCCCTCCCTAGGTTGGGAGAAGGCATGATGCGCGGCCCGTCGGCACGGGGTCAAGGGTTGATTGCGCCGATATCGTAGTTTCCCGGCGCATTCCGGCTGTTCGCGTTAGGGTACGATAATTTTATGGGCAAGGTCCGCAAGGGTAGCCCGGACGCCTTCCAGCAAGCCGACGCGCTATCTGCTAGGGCAACGAGGGTGTTGACGACCATGCGCTTCCTAACGGTCTTGCTCTTGTCCACCGTTCTTCTCGCGGGCTGCGCTACGACGGTCACGGATCTGTCCGGAGGACAGACGGGCTGGGTCTCGTATCCCTCGTCCGAGGCTTCCGTTCGGCTCCGGGGGCAGCTGCTGCTGCCGTCGGCCGGCGCAGCACCGTACCCGGCGATGATCGTGGCGCACGGCAGCGGCGGCCTTGATGCGCGCAGCACTCAATGGGCCGAGTACTTGCGTAAGCTGGGAATCGCGACCCTGGTCATCGACTATTTTGGCCCACGGGGGGTGGTCTGGAGCTCCCCCGTCCAGCCCACGCCCGTGTCCGACATCCACGACGCGCTCAGGCTGCTCGCCTCCCACCCGGCGATCGACCGGACGCGCATCGGCGTGATGGGCTTCTCGCGCGGCGGCGTGCTCGCCATGGAGGCCGCCAATGCGGACACGCAGGACATCGGCGGCCTGAGCTACGCCGCGCACTTGGCTCTCTACCCGCCTTGCATCGCCAGCAGCATTCGTCGGCGCGGGCCCGCCGCGCCGATCCTAGTTCTCATCGGCTCGAACGACGACGTGGCTGCGGAGCCGCAATGCGAGTACCTTGTCAGCAGCGCTCGCGACGCGGGGCGCGAGGCGAAGCTCATCGTCTACCAAGGTGGATACCACGGTTTCGACGGCCCCCACAGCGGATTCGTGACCCATCGCGCATCCGGGAGGTCTTACAGAATGCACTCGGATGCCGCGATCACCCGGCGTGCGCACGAGGACGTACGCGTCTTCCTGGGCAGGGCGCTGAACCTGAACCACTAGTCGGTGATCCGGTACACGGCGATGCTGCCCAGGAGGTTCGGCAGCACGCGCACCGGCCGGCCGCGGTGCAGCACCACGCGCTCGCGGATCGTGGCGCCGAGCTTCGCGCACAGGTCCTCGAAATCCGCGAGCGTGCACAAGTGAACGTTCGGCGTGTTGTACCACTGGTGCGGGAGCTCCGCCGACACCGGCATGCGCCCGGCGAGCACCTGCAGGCGCGCGCGCCAGTGGCCGAAGTTGGGGAACGACACGATCGCTTCCTTGCCTACCCGGAGCATCTCGCGGGTCAGGAACTCGATGCGGTGGATGGTCTGCAGGGTCTCGGAGAGGATGACGTAGTCGAAGGAGCCGTTCTGGAACAGCGCCAGGCCCGATTCCAGGTCGAGCTGCAGCACGTTGACGTCGTTCCTGAAGCAGGCGAGCACCTCGGCGTCGTCGATCTCGACGCCGTAGCCGTGCGCCTGGTTCTTCTCCCACAGGTGGCGCAGCAGCGAGCCGTCGCCGCAGCCCAGGTCCAGCACGCGCGCGCCGGGCGCCACCCACTGCGCGATCGCCTCGAGGTCGGGGCGCGTCACAGCTCGATGTTCTCGAAGTAGGCGCGCAGCGCGCCGTGGTAGCGCGGGTCCTCGAGCAGGAACGCGTCGTGCCCGCCGGGCGCAACGAGCTCGAGGTAGGAGACGATGCGCCGGATGTCGAGCAGCGCCGTCACCATGGCGCGCGCGCGCGCCGGCGCGAAGCGCCAGTCGGACTTGAAGGACACGACGAGAAACGCGGCTTGCGCGCGCGCGAACGATTTCGCCAGATCGCCGCCGAAGTCGCCCGCGGGGTCGTAGTAGTCGAGCGCCTTGGTGATGCGCAGGTACGTGTTGGCGTCGAAGTAGGTGGAGAACTTGTCGCCCTGGTGCCGCAGGTAGCTCTCGATCTCGAAGTCGATGTCGAAGTCGAAGCCGAGCGCGGCGCGCCGCAGCTGCCGGCCGAACTTCTCCATCATGGCGTCGTCCGACAGGTAGGTGATGTGGCCGATCATGCGCGCGATGCGCAGCCCCCGCGCCGGCACGACGCCGTGCTCGTAGTAGTGGCCGCCGTGGAAGTCGGGGTCGGTGACGATCGCCTGGCGCGCCACCTCGTTGAAGGCGATGTTCTGCGCCGAGAGCTTCGGCGTCGAGGCGATGACGAGCGCATGCCCGATGCGCTCGGGGAAGGCGAGCGCCCACTGCAGCGCCTGCATGGCGCCGAGCGAACCCCCGATCACCGCGGCGAAGCGCTCGATGCCGAGGCGGTCGGCGAGCCGCGCCTGCGCCGCCACCCAGTCCTCGACCGTGACCACCGGGAAGTCCGCGCCGTAGGGCTTGCCGGTCGCGGGGTTGACGGCGGTGGGGCCGGTGGAGCCGAAGCAGCCGCCGATGTAGTTGTTGCCGACGACGAAGAAGCGATCGGTGTCGAGCGGCTTGCCGGGGCCGACGAGGTTGTCCCACCAACCGACGTCCTCGGGCGCGTCGGCGTAGGTGCCGGCCACGTGGTGCGAGGCATTCAGCGCGTGGCAGACGAGTACCGCGTTCGAGCGCGCGGCGTTGAGCCGTCCGTAGGTCTCGTACATGAGTTCGAAGCGCGGGATCTGCGCGCCGCTGCGGAAAGCGAACGGCTCCTCGAACAGCGCGCGCTTCGCCTCCACGATGCCAACCGACCCGGCCATGCGCCCTCGCCACGAAAAAGCCCGTTCAGCTTTCGCGAGAACGGGCTTTGCGGGCCGGTCTCTTTAGCGGCATTTGTAGAGCGCCCGCAAGCTGAACGTCAAATCGGCGCTGTGAGGTCCGCGCGAACGTTAACCGGCGCTGCTCCCGGTGTCAAGGAAGCGGCGGCGCGCGTCGCGCAGCCGCTCGAGCCAGCGCGGCACGCGGCGCGTCCAGGGGCGCAGGCGCCGCGGCGGCCGCGCGTACTCGTCGATCTTCTCGCGCACGAAGCGCGCCAGCGCCCGCGGCAGCCCGGGCGCCGCCGCCTCGAACTTCCCGGTCATCGCCGCGTAGGGCATGGCGCCGTCGAGCCGCAGCGCCCAGGTGTCGTCCTCGAGGAACGAGCTCGCCGCCGCCAGGCTTTCCGCCTTGAGGTGCTGGAAGCCGCGCCCGCGGCGCCAGTCGAGCACGCGCTCCGCGCGCGTGTCGCGCCGGTAGCACAGCTGGAACTCGACGACGGCGCCGGCGCGGTCCTGCCAGACGAACAGGTCGAAGTAGTCGTCCTGGAACCAGCGCTTGCGGCGCAGGCTGCTGCGCTGATCGAGGCCGCGGATCTCGCGCAGCATCCCTATTAGGCGCGCGCGGCGCCCGCCGCGATCATGCGCTCGATCGCGGCCTCGTCGTAGCCCGCCTCCTTCAGCACCTCGCGCGTGTGCTCGCCCTGGCGCGGCGCGTGGCGCCGGTAGGCGGGCGGCGTCTCGGACCACTCGGAGGGCACCTTCATCGAGACGAGCGCACCCTCGCTCGGATGCTCGATCGGCTTGAAGTAGCCGATGGCGGCGAGGTGCGGGTCGCGCAGGATGTCCTCGAGGCTGTTCATGCGCTGCACTGGGATGTCGGCGCGCTCGAGGGCCTCCAGCCAGTGCGCCGTGCTCTGCCGGGCCATCTCCTCGGCGACGAAGCCGTACACCGCGTCGAAGTTCCGGCTGCGCCCTTCCGCCGAGGCGAAGCGGGGATCGGCGAGCATGTCGGCGCGGCCGATCATCTCGAAGAACGCCTTCCAGTGCTTGTCGTTGTAGATCAGCACGCAGACGTAGCCGTCCCGGGTCTCGTACGGACGGCGGTACTTGGAAAGCATGCGCGTGTAGCCGCCCTCGCCGATCTGCGGCGCGAAGGTGTAGCCGCCCATGTGCTCGCCGAGCACCGTCTGCAGCAGGCTCTCGAACATGGGCACGTCGACCCGCTGGCCCTTGCCGGTCTTCTCGCGCGCGTAGAGCGCGGCGCACACCGCGTTCACGACGTGCAGGCCCACCGTGCGGTCGGCCATGGTCGCCGGCACGAAGCGCGGCGACTCCGCGCCGGACTCGCGCAGCAGCCAGGGCAGCCCCGCGGCCCCCTGGATCAGGTCGTCGTAGGCGGCCTTCGCCGCGTAGGGGCCGTTCTGGCTGTAGCCGAAGGCGCCGACGTAGATGATCCCCGGGTTAACGGCGCGCACCTCGTCGTAGCCGAGCTTGAGGCGCGCCATGGCCTGCGGGCGGATGTTGTAGACCAGCACGTCGGCGCGCTTGGCCAGGGCGAGGCACGCGGCGCGCGCCTCGGGCCGCTTCAGGTCGAGCACGATGCCGCGCTTGTTGCGGTTGGCGTTGAGATAGATGTGGCCCATGCCGCGCGAGCGGAACGGCCAGGCGTAGCGCATGATGTCGCCCTCGGGCGGCTCGACCTTCACCACGTCGGCGCCGAAATCGGCGAGGATCTGCGTCGCGTACGGGCCCATCACCACGGTGGTGAGATCCAGTACGCGCACGCCGTCGAGCGGTCCGGGCATCGGGGTCGTCCTCAGGCGTTGAGCTGCGCCAGCAGTTCGCGCGTTCTCGCCGCGTCGTTCGAGCGCAGCACCTTCTGCGCGAGCGGCTCGGCGGCGGCGAGGTCGGTGCGCAGCACGCGCTGCTTGATCGCCAGCAGCTGGGCCGGGTGCATGGAGAAGTTGCGCAAGCCGAAGCCGAGCAGTAGGCGCGTGAGCGCCAGGTCGCCCGCCATCTCGCCGCACACCGCCACCGGCGTGCGCGCGCGCACCGCGGCGTGGATGACCTGCGCCACCAGGTGCAGCACGGCGGGGTGCAGCGGGTCGTACAGGTGCGCCACCGCGTCGTCGGTGCGGTCGATGGCGAGCGTGTACTGGATGAGGTCGTTGGTGCCCAGGGAGAGGAAGTCCAGCCGCTTGATGAACATCGGCAGGGCGAGCGCCGCGGCCGGGATCTCGATCATGCCGCCCACTTCGAGCGCCTTGTCGTAGGGCTGGCGGCGCTCGTCGAGCTGCTGGCGCGCCTGGCGGATGAGGACCAGGGCCTGGTCGACTTCGTGCGCGTGCGCCACCATCGGCAGCAGGATCCTGACGTTGCCGTGGTGCGAGGCGCGCAGGATGGCGCGCAGTTGCGTGAGGAAGATGTGCGGCTCGGCGAGGCAGTAGCGAATGGCGCGCAGCCCGAGCGCCGGATTGGGCATCGTTTCGACGTGGCCGTCGAGCGCCTTGTCGGCGCCGATGTCGAGCGTGCGGATCACCACCGGCTTGCCGGCCATCTTGCGCGCCACCTCGCGGTAGGCCTCGTACTGCTCATCCTCGCCCGGCAGGTCCTTGCGGTTCATGAACAGGAACTCGGTGCGGAACAGGCCGATGCCCTGCGCGCCCGATTCCTGCACCTTGTCCAGGTCCTGCGGCAGCTCGATGTTGGCGTAGAGCTCGATCGCCGTGCCGTCGAGGGTGGCCGCGGGCGTGCTCCTCAGGCGCCCGAGCTTCTTCCTCTCGAGCTCGTGCTGCGACTGGCGCAGCCGGTACTCGGCGAGCACCAGCGGATCGGGATCCACCACCAGCACGCCCTGGATGCCGTCGACGATCAGGAGCTCGCCTTCGCGGATCATGTGGCGCGCGTGATGCAGGCCGACGAGCGCCGGGATGTTGAGGCTGCGCGCGAGGATCGCGGTGTGCGAGGTGACGCCGCCGACGTCGGTGACGAAGCCGCCGTACTCGTGGCGCTTGAACAGCAGCATGTCCGCGGGCGAGAGGTCGTGCGCCACGACGATCAGCTTGTGCTCGTCGGAGAGCTTGGGCGCAAGCGGCGCGCGCTGGCCCATCAGCGCCTTCAGCACGCGCTCCACCACCTGCTGCACGTCGACGCCGCGCTCGCGCAGGTAGGGATCCTCGACCTGCGCGAACTGCTCGCCGAGCGTCTCCATCTGCTGCACCAGCGCCCACTCGGCGTTGCAGCGGCGCTCGCGGATGATCTCGCGCGGCGCGTGCGACAGCGACGAGTCCTCCAGCATCATGCGGTGCAGGTTGATGAAGGCGCCGAACTCGGCCGGCGCGTCGGCCGGGATCTGGCTCTCGATGAGCGCCAGCTCCTGCTTGGCGCGCGCGATGCCGGCGTCGAAGCGGAAGATCTCGCCCGGCACCGCCTGCTCCGGGATCGCGTAGTGCGCCACCTCGAGGCGCGCCGTGGAAACGAGGTGCGCCTGCCCGATGGTGATGCCCGAGGCGACGCTCGAGCCGTGCAGAACGAAGTTCATTCCTCCTCGCCGAACTTGCCGGCGACCAGCGCGCGGATCGCCGCCACCGCCTCGTCCGCGTCGCGGCCTTGCGCCTCCACTGTGATCGAGGCGCCCTTGCCGGCGGCCAGCATCATCACGCCCATGATGCTTTTCGCGTTCACGCGCCGGCCGTTGCGCGCCAGCCACACCTCGCTCTGGAAACCGCTCGCCATCTGGGTGAGCTTGGCTGCGGCGCGCGCGTGCAGGCCGAGCTTGTTGGTGATGAGGAGCTCAGCGCTGCTCACCGCAACCGTCCGAGTTCATGTGCACCACGCCCTCGGCGCCGCCCGAGAGCGCGCGTTGCACGGCCGCCGCGAGCGAGCCGTTGCGGCGCGAGAGCACGCGCACCAGCATCGGCAGCGACACGCCGGCGACGCCCTCGACGCGCCCGTCCGCGAGCAGACGCGCGGCCACATTGCAGGGCGTGGCGCCGTACATGTCGGCGAGCACCAGCAGCCCCGAGCCGTCGTCCAGCTGCGCGGCGAGCGCGCGCGCGCGCGCGAACACCGCGTCGGGGTCGTCGTTGCGCGACACGCCGAGCGCCGCGGCCTGCGCCGGCGGCGCGCCCAGGATCTGCGCAACACTGGCGAGCAGCGTCTCGCCGATGGCGCCGTGCGAGATGACCAGCACGCCGATCACCGCGCGAGCCTCGCTTCCAGGGCCTGCACGAACACCTCGCCCGCGTCGTAGCCGGTCTGGTCCTGGATCTCGCGGAAGCACGTCGGGCTGGTGACGTTCACCTCGGTCAGCCAGTCGCCGATCACGTCCAGGCCCGCGAACAGGATGCCGCGCGCCGCGAGCGGCGGGCCCATGATCTGCGCGATCCTGCGGTCGCGCGCCGACAGCGGCTGCGCCACTCCCTTGCCGCCGACGGCGAGGTTGCCGCGCGTCTCGCCCGCCTTCGGAATGCGCGCCAGCACGAACGGCGCGGGCTTGCCCTCGATGACGATGAGGCGCTTGTCGCCCGCGGTGATCTGCGGGATGAAGCGTTGCGCCATGACGCTTTCGGCGCCGTGCCGCGCGAGCGTCTCGACGATCACGTTGCGGTTGGGGTCGTCGCGCCGTACGCGGAAGATGCCGGTGCCGCCCATGCCCGAAAGGGGCTTCAGCACCGTGTCGCCGTGCTCGTCGATGAACGCCTGCAGCAGCGTCATGTCGCGCGTCACGAGCGAGGGCACGGTGAGGCTGGCGAACTCGGCGATGGCGAATTTCTCGTTCAGGTCCCGGAGCGCCTGCGGCGCGTTGTAGACGCGCGCGCCCTGGCGCTCGGCTTCCGACAGCAGCCAGGTGCTCGCCACGTACTCCATGTCGAACGGCGGGTCCTTCCTCATCAGCACCGCCGCGAAGTCCTTGAGCGGGCTCTCCGCGCTGCCGTCGCGGCGGAACCAGTCCTCGTCGTTGTCGGTGAGCGCGATGCGCGTGGCGCGCGCGGTGACCGGCCCGGCGCGCCAGGCGAGCGCGTCCTGCGTGCACACGTGCACCGCGTGGCCGCGGCGCTGCGCCGAGCGCATCATGCACACCGTGGTGTCCTTGTAGGCCTTGAGCTCTTCGAGCGGGTCGATGATGAAGAGCAGATTCACGGCGTTCGCGCCGCGTGGCCGGCGTGCTCGGTTAAAGGTATGATTTTAGCTTGAGAATGCGCCCGTAGCTCAGCGGATCAGAGTATTGGCCTCCGAAGCCAAGGGTCGTGGGTTCGAATCCCGCCGGGCGCGCCA
>CAZAEG010000122.1:0-4842 GCA_964484035.1 uncultured Enterobacteriaceae bacterium
AGCTTCACCGGCCTGCTCACCGAGTTCGTGCGCAAGCACGACGCGCAGGTGGTGATCCGGGGCCTGCGCGCGGTGTCGGACTTCGAGTACGAATTCCAGCTCGCCGGCATGAACCGCAGCCTGAACCCGGACTTCGAGACCCTCTTCCTCACGCCCTCGGAGCAGCACATGTTCATCTCGGCGACGCTGGTGCGGGAGATCGCGATCCTGGGCGGCGACGTCTCCAAGTTCGTGCACCCTTTCGTCGGCGCGCGACTCGCCGCCAAGGTGCGCTCGCTCGGCAAGAAGTGACGCCCTAGCGCTGGCAGGCCGGGCAGAAGTAGGTCGAGCGCTGTCCCTGGACGATGCGCCGAACGGCGGCGCCGCAGCACCGGCAGGGCCGGCCCGCGCGGTCGTAGACCAGGGTGCGCAGCTGGAAGCAGCCGTAGCCGCCGTCCGCGCCGACGTAATCGCGCAGCGACGAGCCGCCGGCGCGGATCGCGGCGCGCAGCGTCGCCTTGATCGCACGCGCGAGGCGCGCGCAGCGTGCCCGCGACAAGCGCCGCGCCGGCGTGCGCGGGTCGATGCGCGCGCGGTACAGCGCCTCGCTCGCGTAGATGTTGCCGACGCCGACGATGCGCCGGCTGTCCATGAGGAATGTCTTGATCGCGGCGCGGTGCGCGCGCGTCAGCGCGTGCAGGCGCGCGCCGTCGAGCGCGCGCGACAGCGGCTCGATGCCCAGGCGCGCGAGCAGCGGGTGCGGCGCGTCGCCCGCCGCGCGCCACAGCACCGCGCCGAAGCGCCGCGGGTCGCGCAGGCGCAGCAGCCGCCCGCCGAGCACCAGGTCGAAGTGATCGTGCTTGTCGAACGCGGCGCCCGCGGGCAGCACGCGCAGGCTGCCGCTCATGCCCAGGTGCACGATCAGCTGGCCGTCGCCGCAGTCGAGCAGCAGGTACTTGGCGCGCCGCTTCACCGAGCGCACGGTCAGCCCGGCAAGACCGCGCACTGCGTCGGGCACCGGCCAGCGCAGCCGCGGCTCGCGCACCGCGATCGCGGAGATGCGCCGGCCGGCGAGCGCGCGCGCGACGCCGCGGCGCGTGACCTCAACTTCGGGAAGCTCTGGCATGGAACTCCGTTGCTTGTGCGAGGCACCAAATATACCTACACTCCTTTCGCCATGCCCGCGGTAAATCGCCTGCTCATCGCGTTCCTCGTGTTGCCGCTCGCCGCCTGCGTGGCGCTCGCGCAGACCGACGAGGAGCCCGCCGCCGAGCCGCTCGCGGACGGCGCGCACACTGAGCGTTCCCTGGCGAACCTGCCCGAGCATGAGCTGACCGAGCCGCTGCTCTACGAGATGCTGCTCGCCGAGATCGCGCTGCAGCGCGGCAACCCCGCCCTGGCGGCGCAGACCTACGTCGATCTCGCCAAGCGCACCCGGGATCCGCGCATCGCGCGCCGCGCGGTGGAGGTCGCCAACTTCGCCCGCACGCCGCAGTTCGCCCTGGACGCGGCGCGGGTCTGGCACGAAGCGGACGCGCAATCGGTGCAGGCGCTGCAGACGCTGACCGCGTTGCTGGTCAACGCGCGCAAGGTCGACGAAGCCGAGCCCTACCTCGCCAAGCTCCTCGATCGCGACGGCGACGCCGCGGCCGGGGGCTTCATGCAGCTCGCGCGGCTGCTCGCCGCCAATCCCGACAAGCAGGCCAACCTGCGGGTGGTGCGCGCGCTCGCGGCGCGCCATCCCAAGGTGCCGCAGGCGCAGCTGGCGATCGCGCAGGCAGCGCTCGCCGCGAACGACGAGGCCGCAGCGCTGGAGGGCGCGCGGCGCGCCGCCGAAATGCGCCCCGGCTGGGACGCGGCGGCGATCTACGAAGCGCAGATCCTGCAGCGCCGGTCGGCGGCGCTTGCCGCGAGCGCGCTCGCCGCGTACCTCGAGCACTACCCCAAGGCGCGCGAGGCGCGCCTCGCCTACGCGCGGCTGCTGTCGAGCGAGCGCAGGTACGCCGAGGCGCGCGTGGAGTTCGAGAAGCTGCTTGCCGCGTTTCCCGACAATGGCGACGTGCGCTACGCGGTGGGGCTGCTCGCGATGCAGCTCAAGGACTACGCCACCGCCGAGGCGAGCCTGAAGCGCCTGCTCGACATGGACTTTCGCGACCCGCACGGCGTGCGCTTCATGCTGGGGCAGGCGGCCGAGGAGCAGAAGAAATGGCAGGAAGCCGTCAAGTGGTACGACAGCATCCCGCGCGGCGATCAGTACCTGCCCTCGCGCTTGCGCATCGCCAACGTCATCGGCAAGCAGGGCAGGCTCGAGGAGGCGCGCGCCTACCTGCGCGCCCTCGACACCGACGGCGAGCAGCGCGTGCAGGTGCTGATCGCCGAAGCGCAGCTGCTGCGCGACGCCAACCAGCACCGTGACGCGTTCGACCTGCTCGGCAAGGCGCTGCAGGCGCAGCCGGAGCAGCCCGAACTGCTCTACGACCACGCCATCACCGCCGAGAAGATCGAGCGCTTCGATGTGCTCGAATCGAGCCTGCGCACGCTCATCCGCCTGAAGCCGGACTACGCGCACGCCTATAACGCGCTCGGTTATTCGTACGCCGAGCGCAACCTGCGCCTGCCCGAGGCGCGCAAGCTCATCGAGCGCGCCCTCGAGCTCGCGCCGGAGGACTACTACATCATCGACAGCATGGGGTGGGTGCTGTACCGCATGGGCGACCTGAAGGGCGCCGCGCAGCACCTGCGCCGCGCGTACCTCGGGCGCCCGGACGCCGAGATCGGCGCGCACCTGGGCGAAGTGCTGTGGCAGATGGGCGATCGCGCCGAAGCCGAGCGCGTGTGGCAGGAAGTGCAGAAGAGCCACCCCGAGAACGAGACGCTGCAGAAGACCCTGAAGCGCCTGCGCCCCTAGCGCGCCCGGTGCGGCGCCCCGCGTGAACCCGATCCTGCGCGCCCTTGCCGTCGCCGCCGCGCTCGCCGCCGCCGCCGGCTGCGCCGAACTCACCGCGCGCGCGCCGGACGAGCGCGTGGAGTTCGAGTTCACGGCGCGCTTCGCGGCGCGCTACCGCAACGAGGCGGCCTCGGGACAGCTCGCCTGGCGCCATGACGCGGCGCGCGACGAGGTGCTGATCAGCTCGCCGTTGGGCCAGGGGCTGGCGCGCGTGACGCGCCGCGATGCGCTCGTCACCCTGGTCACTGCCGATGACCGGCGCTATGCGGCCGCCGACGCCGAGGCGCTCACGGAAGAAGTGCTCGGGTTCCGGCTGCCGCTGCGCGGCCTGGCCGACTGGGTGCGCGCGCGGCCCGCGGCGGGCGCGCCGGCGCAATCCACCTACGACGCCGCGGGGCGCCTGGCTGCGCTCGAGCAGCACGGCTGGACGATCGAGTACCAGGAGTACGCGGCGGGACGGCCGGCGCGCCTGCGCCTGCGCTATCCCGGGCTGGAGCTGCGGCTCGCCATCTCCGAGTGGCGATGAACTGGTTTCCCGCGCCGGGGAAGCTGAACCTGTTCCTGCACGTGCTCGGCCGGCGCGCCGACGGCATGCACGAGCTGCAGACCGTGTTCCGGCTCGTGGAGCGCGGCGATCGCGTCGGCATCCGGGCGCGCAGCGACCGCGAGATCCGCAGGCACGATCCGCTGCCCGGCGTCGCCGCGGGGCAAGACCTGTGCGTGCGCGCGGCGCGACTCCTGCAGGCCGAGAGCGGCACCGCGCAGGGCGCCGACCTCGCGCTCGACAAGCGCCTGCCCATCGGCGGCGGGATGGGGGGCGGATCGTCGGACGCAGCCACCACGCTCATCGTCCTCAATCGGCTGTGGGACCTGGACTGGCCGCGCGCGCGCCTCCTGGAGCTCGCGCCGCGCCTCGGCGCCGACGTGCCGTTCTTCGTCTTCGGCCGCAATGCCGTGGGCGAGGGCATCGGCGAGCGCTTGCGCGCGCTCGCGCTGCCCGCGGCCTGGTATCTCGTGCTGGTGCCGCCGGTGGCGCTTGCCACGCGCGCTGTATTCACCGATAACGCGTTGACACATAATGCGAAACGACTCAAAATACCGCCCTTTTTCTCCGGCTTGGGCGGGAACGATCTCGAACCCGCGGCCGTGAAGCGCAGCCCGGAGATTGCGGCGCACCTCGCGTGGTTGCGCGCGCGGTGGCCGCAAGCGCGGATGACGGGATCGGGGGCGTGCGTGTTCGCAGAGTTCGCGTCGCGGCAAGAGGCGCAGACGGCGCTGGGTGAGCTGCCCGGCACGATGCGCGGATTCGTCACGCGGGGGCTCGAGCGCCATCCGCTTTTTGAACTTGAACCCTTGGGGAGTCGCCAAGTTGGTTAAGGCACCGGATTTTGATTCCGGCATTCGTAGGTTCGAGTCCTACCTCCCCAGCCATTTGCGCCGCGCGCAGTGAACCGCATCGCCAACGCTCCCGCCACGATGATGGACCGCCTGATGGTGTTCACCGGGAACGCCAACCCGCGGCTCGCCCAGGACGTCGCCAAGCACCTCAACATGTCCCTCGGGCGCGCCATCTGCGGCCGTTTTTCCGACGGCGAGGTCATGGTGGAGATCATGGAAAACGTGCGCGGCAAGGATGTGTTCGTGCTGCAGTCGACCTGCGCGCCCACCAACGACAACCTGATGGAGCTGCTGGTGATGGTGGATGCGCTCAAACGCTCCTCCGCCGCGCGCGTCACCGCCGCGATTCCGTACTTCGGCTACGCGCGGCAGGACCGCCGCCCGCGCTCGGCGCGCGTCGCCATCAGCGCCAAGGTGGTGGCCAACATGCTCACCTCGGTGGGAGTGGCGCGCGTGCTCACCATGGACCTGCACGCCGACCAGATCCAGGGCTTCTTCGACATGCCGGTGGACAACGT
>CAZAEG010000123.1:0-10281 GCA_964484035.1 uncultured Enterobacteriaceae bacterium
CGGTCCCAGACCGAGAGGCAGAAGCCGTAGTTGCTGTTACGCTCCGCCTCGATCACCGAGTGGTGCGTGCGGTGCATGTCGGGCGTCACCAGCACCCGCCGCACCCAGGGTTCGAGCCACGCCGGGAGCGAGACGTTGGCATGATTGAACATGGCGGTCGCGTTGAGCAGCACCTCGAAGATCAGCACCGCGAGCACCGGCGCGCCGAGCGCGGCGATGGCGGCGAACTTGATCAGCGTCGAGAGCAGGATCTCGAGCGGATGGAAGCGGATGCCCGTGGTGAGATCGAAATCGGGATCGGCGTGGTGTACGGCGTGCACTCGCGCGAGCGCCGGCACGGAATGGAACAACACGTGCTGAAGGTAGATGACGAGATCGAGGATCACGACGCCGGCGAGCACCGCGGCCCAGGCGGGAACGTCGACCCGGTTGAGCAAGCCCCAGCCTTCGTCAGCGGCGAGCGCCGCGAAGGCGAGCGCCGAGCCCGGCAGCGCCACGCGCAGCACCAGGACGTTGAGCACCGCGAGGCCGAGATTGGCGCGCCAGCGCAGCGCGCGCGACAGGCGCGGCACGCGCGCGGGAGCCGCCCGCTCCCACAGGGCGAGCGCGGCGAATACGGCGAGGAACACCGCGAGACGCAGCGCCAGTTCGGCGTCGGCGGGAATTGTGAAGCCCATGCCGGATCCATTATTCAACTAATCGGTTGAATAGTAGAATTGACGCCAAGCCCATGTCAAGCGACCCTGCCAAGGAGCGTCTCTACCAGGCCATCGGCCGCGTCGCCGCGGCCCTGGGCAGCGCCGGCCGGCTGCAGCTGCTCGAGTTCGTGGCCCAGGGCGAGCGCAGCGTCGACGCCCTCGCCCAGATGACCGGGCTTTCGGTCGCCAACACTTCCAAGCACCTGCAGGCGCTGCGCCAAGCGGGCCTGGTCAACGCGCGCAAGGAAGGTTTGAGGGTCTACTACAGCATTGCCGGCGACGACGTCAGCCTGCTCCTGTCTTCCCTGCGCGGGGTGGCGGAGCATCGCGCCGCCGACGTGGACAAGCTCCTCCAGGCCTGGCGCGCCCACCGTGACGAGCTCGACCCGGTACCCGCTCGCGAAGTGCTCGCGCGACTGAAGAACGGCCTGATCACGGTGCTCGACGTGCGCCCGGCCGAGGAGTACGCCGCCGGGCATCTTCCCGGCGCCATCAACGTCCCCGTGGACCGCCTGGAGAAGTACCTTTCGAAGCTGCCGAAGCGAAAGGAAGTGCTTGCTTACTGCCGCGGGCCCTACTGCTTGATGTCCTTCGAGGCGGTCGAAAAGCTGCGCAAGCGCGGCTTCAAGGCGAAGCGCCTGGAAAACGGCTATCCGGAGTGGCGCGCGGAGGGGCTACCGGTCGAGCGCTGAGGCGTCGAGCATGAATCGAGGCGTGCTCTACGCGCTGGGCGCCGCCGCGCTTTTCGGCGCGAGCACCCTGTTCGCCAAGCTCCTGCTCGGCACGAGCACGTGCACGACGCGCACCACCAGCACGTGCATGATTTCCCCTGGGACGGCCGCGAGCCGCATGCGCATCCGCACCGGCACGAGGCGATGGTGCACTCGCACCCGCACTATCCCGATCTGCACCATCGCCACACGCACTAGCGGAGCCGGGACATGATCTTTCTGCTGCGAACGCTCTTCTCACTGATGGTGTGCTCCGCGGCATGGGCCGGAGACTCGATCGCCGTTCTCGAGCGGAGCACACTTGCCATCGAGCGCAGCGCGGCGACGCCTTCGCACCGCCTCGATCTGGTGCTTGCTTACTTCGAGGGCGATTGGCGGCCGAAGGCGATTCGCGCCGCGGTTCGCCGCAGCGCGCAGATCCTCGGGCAGTGCGGCGTCGAGATCGCCAAGGCCGAGCTGGTGCGGCTCGACGCCCCGGCGCGCTTCCGGGTGTTTGACGCGCCGCGCTCGCGAGAACTGGCGGGCGCGCTCGCGCTTTCCAGGCCGACGATCTACTTTGTCGCGGACACGCGCCAGCAGCCGGCATTCGAGGCCGAGGCCATCGGCCGCGCCAACAGCGGCACACGGCCGGAGCTCAGGGACACGGTGTGGGTGACGCGCGGGGCACGCGATCCCGACATCGTGCTCGCGCACGAGCTCGCGCATGTGCTGATGGACAGCGGCGAGCACTCGGAGAAATCTGGCAATCTGATGCAGGAGGAGACTACGCCGCAGAACACGCACCTCACGGACGCGCAGTGCGCCCGGCTGCGCGAGACGGCTACGGCGAACGGGCTGCTGCAGCCGGTGCGCTGATCGGGTCAGTCCGGCCGCGCCAGGCTCTCGATGATGCGCGGGCCGACATTCGGAGCATCACCGAGGGCGCGAGGCGGCTGGCGCGGTATCCTAGCGCGCCAGGTCTAATGAATCGGCGAACCAACGCGCCTAACCGATGGGGCGCTTTCGCCTCCCCCGCACTCCGCATGCAGACGCCTGACCAACCGGTATTGAGGGACATCGTCCTTGTCGGCGGCGGCCACAGCCACGTCGGCGTTCTGAAGCGCTTCGGCATGAACCCGGTGCCGGGAGTGCGCCTGACCGTGATCTGCCGCGACACGCATACGCCGTACTCCGGCATGCTCCCCGGCTACATCGCCGGGCATTACGCATACGACGACGTCCACATCGACCTGTCGCGGCTCGCGCAGTTCGCCGGCGCGAGGTTCTACCGCGACGAGGCCGTCGCACTGGAGCGCCGCGCGGGCAGGGTGATCTGCAAGGGCCGCCCGCCGGTGCCCTACGACCAGCTCTCGATCAACACCGGCTCAACCCCACGCGTGGACGACGTGCCCGGCGCGGCGGAGCACGCGGTGCCGGTGAAGCCGATCAACGGCTTCAACGCGCGCTGGCTGGAGCTGCTCGAGCGCGTGCGCGGGCACGCGGGCAGGACGCGCATCGCCGTTGTCGGCGCCGGGGCCGGCGGCGTCGAGCTCACGCTCGCGATGCAATACCGGCTGCGGAACGAACTGCGCGCGCAGGGCCGCAATCCCGACGAGCTGGAGTTCCACCTATTCGACAACGAACCCGAGATCCTGCCGACCCACAACGCGGCGGTGCGCCGCGCGTTCGAGCGCGTTCTGCGCGCGCGCGGCGTCGCGATCCACGTCAATGCCGAAGTGGACCAGGTGTCCGCGGCCTGGCTGCGGACTGCGCGCGGCGAAATGCTGGAGGCCGACGAGATCGTCTGGGTCACGCGCGCGGGCGGCGCGCCGTGGCTGCGCGATACGGCGCTGGAGCTGGACGCGGACGGATTCATCCGCGTGACCGACACGCTGCAGACGGTCACCGACCCGAACATATTCGCCGCCGGCGACGTCGCGAGCATGATCAACTACCCGCTCGAGAAGGCGGGCGTGTTCGCGGTGCGGCAGGGGCCACCGCTCGCCGAGAACCTGCGCCGCGCGGTGCAGGGCCGGCCGCTCGAGCCGTTCCGCCCGCAGGGCCGGTGGCTTGCCCTGATCAGCACGGGCGACAGGCACGCGGTGGCCTCGCGCGGGCCGCTGTACCTTCGGGGCGGCTGGGTGTGGCGCTGGAAGGACTGGATCGACCGCCGGTTCATGCGCAAGTTCAGCGAGTTCCCCGAAATGAATGCACAGCCCGGCGCCGCGCCGGCCTCGGTGCGGCTCAACGAGGACGAGACCGCGCAGGCGATTTCCGCGATCGCGATGCGCTGCGGCGGCTGCGGCGCGAAGGTCGGCGCGACGGTACTTTCGCGCTCGCTCGAGTCGCTCGCCCCGGTGCGCCGCGACGACGTGCTGATCGGACTGCATGCGCCGGACGACGCCGCGGTGGTGCGCGTGCCGCCGGGCAAGGCGATGGTGCACACGGTGGATTTCTTCCGCGCCTTCATCGACGACCCCTATATTTTCGGCAAAGTGGCCGCGAACCATGCGCTCGGCGACATCTTCGCCATGGGCGCCGAGCCGCAGTCGGCCACCGCGATCGTCACCGTGCCCTCGGGTCTGGAGTCCAAAGTCGAGGACGTGCTGCACCAGATGATGTCCGGGGCGGTCGAGGTGTTGAACGAGGCGAATTGCGCACTGGTCGGCGGCCATACCGGCGAGGGGCGCGAGCTCGCGCTCGGCTTCGCTGTCAACGGCATGATCGACGAGGGACTGGCGTCCGTTCTGCGCAAAGGCGGGATGCGCCCCGGCGACGTGCTCATTCTCACCAAGCCGATCGGCACCGGGACGCTGTTCGCGGCGCACGCGCGGCTCGCCGCGCGCGGCCGCTGGATCGACGCCGCGCTCGCCTCCATGATCCAGTCGAACCGGCTTGGCGCGCAGTGCCTGCTGCAGCATGGCGCGACCGCGTGCACCGACCTCACTGGCTTCGGCCTGCTCGGGCACCTGGTGGAGATGACCAGGCCCTCGGCGGTCGACGCCGAAATCGAGCTCTCCGCCCTGCCGGTGCTCGAGGGCGCCGAGGAAACGGCCACCGCAGGGATCCTGAGCTCGCTTCAGCCGGCCAACGTGCGGTTGCGCCGGGCGCTGCGCAACCAGCAGGAGATGGTGAGGCATCCGCGCTACCCGCTGGTGTTCGATCCGCAGACCGCCGGCGGCCTGCTCGCCAGCGTGCCTTCCGGGCGGGCGGACGCCTGCCTGCAGGCGCTGCGCGCGCTCGGCTACCGCCACGCAGCCGCCATCGGCCGCATCCTGCCGCAGGGCGAGGGGCCGGAGCCGATCCTGCTGCGTCCGTGAAGAACGCCGTGACAGCTCCGATCGAGCGCGCGGGCTACAAGGTCGAGGCCGCCGGATGGTGAGCGAGCTTGGTCTGTTCCAGCTGCTGGTCCTGCCCGCGGCCCTTGGGCTGCTGGGGTTCGTGGAGCCCTGCTCGATCGGCTCGAGCCTGCTGTTCGTCAAGTACCTCGAGGACAAGCCCGCCGCCGAGAAAGTCAGGCAGACCGCGCTCTTCGCCGTCACGCGCGCGGCGTTCATCGGCGCGCTCGGCGTTGCCGCAGTGGCGGTCGGCGGCGCGTTCATTTCGTTCCAGAAGTCGGCCTGGGTGGTGCTCGGCGTGCTCTACGCGCTTATCGGCGCGGCCCTGCTCGCCGGGCATGCGCGCAGGCTGATGATGACCATCGGCCCGGGGATCGCGAAACTCGCGGGAGCGCGCGGCTCGGCGGGCATGGGCGTCATCTTCGGGCTCAACATCCCGGCGTGCGCGGCGCCGCTGCTCGCGGCGCTGCTCGGCGCGGCAGCCGCGACGGGTGCTTCGGGCGCCACGCTGGGCGCGGGGTTCGTTTCGCTCGGCGTGTTCGGCTTCGCGCTGTCCGCGCCGCTCGTCGCCGCGGTGTTCTTCGCGCGGGCGCGGCGCGCGCTCGACGTGCTCGCGCACTGGGCAGGCAGCTTCCCGAAATGGTCTGGCGCGGTGCTGATCCTGCTCGGCGCCTGGTCGATCTATTTCGGGCTTTTCGTCGAGGTGCCGCTCGCGTGACACGGGCTGCGGTCCTGAAGCTCGCCGCCGGCGCGCTTGCGGTGCTGGCACTCGTTGCCGCCTACTGGGTGCTGCGCGAGACCGGCGTGCTCGGCACGATCGTCGACGAGCAAAGATTGCGCGCGTGGATCGAGGACCTCGGCGCCTGGGGGCCGTTCGCGGTCGTCGTGCTGATGACGCTCGCGATCCTCGTCAGTCCGGTCCCGAGCGCGCCGATCGCCATGGCCGCGGGCGCCGCGTACGGGCATGGCTGGGGCACGCTCTACGTCCTGATCGGCGCCGAAGCGGGAGCGCTGGCGGCGTTCGGCCTGGCGCGGATTCTGGGCGGCACCGCGCTCAGCCGCTGGTTCGGCAAGCGCCTGCCGGAATTGAGCGGCTCGCAAAACGTCCTCATGGGAATCGTCTTCGCCAGCCGCCTGCTGCCGTTCCTCTCGTTTGATCTCATCAGCTACGCGGCCGGCCTCACGGTGCTGTCGTGGTGGCGTTTCGCGCTCGCCACGCTTGCCGGAATCGTGCCCGCGAGCTTCGTTCTGGCGCATCTCGGCTTCGAAATGGCGAGCGGCGAGACGGACCGGTTCATCTACACGGCGCTTGCGCTCGGCTTGCTCACCGCGATTCCGATCGCGGTGACGCTGGTGCGGGGTCGCATGCGGCGGCGACGCGGGCAACGCGAATGAGGCGCATGACACAGACGGCCACTGCCAAGGTGGCACGAGGAAACGCTGATCGAATTCGATCCGCAGCGCGTCGCGCCGCAGAAGTTCGAGCAGACGCTGAACGATCCCGGCCACACGGTGCGCAGCCTGGACCGGCTGCGCGCGTCCGAGGAAGTTGAACCCGACGCTCAATGACCGGATGACGTTGACCTTGCGTGATATGCTGCCGCGCATCCTGGTTAGACGGTTTCTCAATGCGCGTAGCGTGTCATCCTTCGTTCGGCGAGATTGACGCCGCGCGCCGGGAAGATCTCTGGCGGCGCGGTCGTAGAATTCTAGTGCGGGAGGAAGGCTGATGTCGGTGGAGCTGAACGGGAAATCCGTGCTGGTGACGGGCGCTGGCGGGTTCATCGGCAGCCATCTGACCGAGGCGCTGGTGCACGCGGGAGCCCGGGTGCGCGCGCTCGTCCACTACAACTCGCGCAGCGACTGGGGGCACCTCGAGTCCGTCGATCCCCGGGCGCGCGAAGCGCTCGAGGTGATGGCCGGGGACGTCCGAGATCCGTTCTATGTCGCCGAGGCGGCGAAGGACGTTGAGGTGATCTTCCACCTGGCGGCCCTGATTCCGATCCCGTACTCGTACCGGGCCCCCCAAGAGTACGTCGACACTAACGTCCGGGGCACGCTCAACGTGCTCGAGGCTGCACGTCGGCACGGCACCTCCCGCGTGCTCCACACCTCAACGAGCGAGACCTACGGTACCGCTCTTTACACGCCGATCGACGAAAAGCACCCGCTTCAGGCGCAGTCGCCCTATTCGGCCAGCAAAATCGGCGCGGACAAGCTGGCCGAGAGCTACTGGTGCTCGTTCGAAACGCCGGTGGTAACGGTGCGTCCGTTCAACACCTATGGCCCGCGCCAGTCGGCTCGCGCCTTCCTGCCGACGGTGCTGTCGCAGGCGCTTACGCTGGACGTGGTCCGGGTGGGCTCGTTGGAGCCGGTGCGCGACATGAACTACGTCCAGGACACAGTGGACGGCTTGCTGCGCGCGGCGGCCGCGCCCGGGGTCGAGGGGCAGGTACTCAACTTGGGGAGCGGCCGTGGAGTCCGCATGGGCGAACTGCTCGATCTGGCTATCCGGGCCACCGGTCGCCGGGTGCGGGTGGAGCACGACGCCGGCCGGGTGCGTCCGGAGAAGAGCGAGGTGATGCAGCTGATCTGCGACGCCTCACGAGCACGCGCGGCGCTCGGCTGGCAGCCCCGCGTCACGCTCGAAGAAGGGGTTGCGCGCACCGCATCCTGGATCGCCGATCACCTCCCGGACTACAAACCACACCTCTACAACGTGTAAGAGGCGCGCATGCGCAGGAGATTCAAATGCGGGCGGTGATCCTGGCGGGCGGACAGGGGACGCGGCTGCGCCCCTATACCACCGTGCTTCCCAAGCCGCTGATGCCGATCGGGGACATGGCGATCCTGGAGATCGTGCTCAGGCAGCTGAAGCACGCCGGATTCAGTCAAGTGACGCTCGCGGTCTCCTACCTCGGCGAACTGATCCAGGCCTACTGCGGAGATGGTTCGCGCTTCGGACTACGCATCGATTACTCGCGGGAATTGCGGTCGCTCTCGACCGCGGGGCCCCTGCAGCTGATTCCCGGTCTCGACGACACGTTCCTGGTGATGAACGGCGACGTGCTCACCACTATCGATTACCGGAAGTTGTTCGACCATCACCGCGCGAGCGGTGCAGCCGCCACTATCGCCGTGCATCGGCGCAGCGTCAAGATCGACTTCGGCGTCGTGGAGACCGGCGCCGGCGGCGTGCTCGAGCGCTACATCGAAAAGCCCGAGTATCACTATTCGGTAAGCATGGGGATCAACATCCTCGAGCCGGTCGCGCTCAGCCTGATCGCGTCCGGTGAGTCGCTCGGCATGCCCGACCTGATGCTACGCCTCAAAGGGGCCGGGCATCGCGTCGCGACCTATGAGGCCCCATGCCGGTGGCTGGACATCGGGCGCGTGGACGACTACGCCAAGGCACAGGAGGAATTTGCCGAGAACGCGGAGATTTTTCTCGCCGCCGGGACATGACGGGAGTGCTCTGGATTACTGGCGTGTCGGGGTTTACCGGACGACATCTGGTGCGGTTCCTGCGCCAATCCGGCGCATCGGTGCGGATCATCGGTATCGACATCGACGTCAGTGCGGCCGCGGATCTTGATGCTGCGCATGCGATCGACCTGACCAATGCCGAGGCAGTGGCGGCGCTCGCCGGACGAGAGCCGCCCAATTGGGTCATTCACCTCGCGGGGTTGATGCCGCCGGCGGCGGGATCGGAAATGTGGCGGGCCAACGTCGGCGGCACGGTCGGTCTTCTTCTTGGATTGCGCGAGGGGAGCCGCCGCCTACGCATCGTGAGCATCGGCTCGGCGGGCGAGTACGCCCCCTCTGCGCCCAGCCCGCTCACCGAGACCGCACCGTGTGGCGGCGCGTCCTTGTACGGCAACACCAAACTGGTGCAGTCGCTCACGTGCCTGTGGTTGGGGGCCGAATGCCACCTCGACGTGCTCATCGCTCGTACTTTCAACCTCGTCGGTCCCGGATTGCCGCCGCGCCTGATTGCCGGGGCACTCGTGCATCAGTTTCTCGCCGCCGCGGAGGAGGTCCATGTCGGAAACCTCCATACGGCACGCGATTTCATCGACGTGCGGGACGCGGTTCGCGCGTACTGGCTGCTCGTCCGCCAGGGCCAGTCCGGCGGTATCTACAACGTGAGTTCCGGTATTCCGGTCAGCGTGCGGGACATGCTGGACGTGCTGTCCCGCGTTTCCGGACGTTCGCCGCGCATTCGGATCGACCCGTCGCGCGTTCGGGCCAACGATCCAGTCAGCGTCTTCGGCGACTCGAGCCGGCTGCGCGAGGCCACGCAGTGGGTCCCGACGATCTCCTTGGAGCAGTCGCTCCGCGACATGCTGGCGCAGGGATGACTCCGCTCCGCGTCTGCTTGGTCGGCCTGCAGTGCTATGACCTCCTCACGCGCGCTCCGCATCCACGCCATATGGGGGGGGCCGAGCGCCTACAGGTGTTTCTGGCGCGCGGGCTTGCGGCGAACGGCCACAAAGTCGCGTTCGTCACGCTCGACCACGGCCAGGACGATGGCGTCTGGCACGACGGCATCCAGATCTTCAAAGCGTATGTTGGGCACCAAGGGTTGCAGGGTGTGCGATTTGTGCATCCACGATGGACTGGACTGGTCGGCGCGATGCGGCGTGCCGGAGCGGACATCTACCACCAGAGGGCAGGTGACCTCCAGACCGGTCAGGTGGCGGCATGGTGTCGCCTGCGAGGGCGACGATTCGTGTTCTCCCTCGCGTCAGATGGCGACTGCGATCCGGCGCTCCCGTTTCTGCGAACCGCGAGACAGCGAATTCTCTATCGGTTCGGGCTGCGCTACGCCGACGCCGCTATCGCGCAGACGGAGAGCCAGCGCAAGCAGTTGTGCACGGCGTTCGGCGCTGAATCGACCGTGATCCCGAGTTGCACGCCCGACGTGACGTTCGATCCCGCGGTCATTCAGGCGCGAGCACGCGACGCGCGGCCGCGCATTCTCTGGGTCGGCCGGTTCACGCCGGTAAAGCGGCTCGAGATTCTGCTCGATCTCGCTACTGCCAATCCCGCTTGGGAGTTCCACGTTGTCGGCAGCGGCGACCCGAATGACGAGTACGTGCAGCGACTTGAATCACGCGCGAAGATGCTGTCGAACGTCTCGCTGCATCGCGGCGCCACGGACGAACAGCTGCACGAGGCGTATCTACGTGCGCATGTGCTTGTCTGTACGTCGAGCATGGAAGGCGTTCCAACGACGTTCCTTGAGGCGTGGGCGCGGGCTTTGCCGGTCGTTTCGACCGTGGACCCCGATGGAATGATCGCGGCGCACCATCTGGGCGCAGCCACCACTCCCGAGCATCTCGCGGAGGCCATTGCCGGCGTCCTGGCCCAGGTCCGGGATGGTCTGCCGGAGCGCGTCAGAGCGCATTACGTGGCGACGCACACTGTAGAAGTGTTTGTCGCCGCTCACGAGCGGCTCTTCCGCGAGGTCTTGGAACGTGGTCGCACGTCGTCGGGACACGGTGTTTCGGAACAGCCGTCACCGGATTGATC
>CAZAEG010000124.1:0-7414 GCA_964484035.1 uncultured Enterobacteriaceae bacterium
AGCGGCGCGCGCACGTCGAGGTCGTCGTTGCGCGCGACGCCGTCCTTCAGCACGAAGCTCGCGCTCATGGCCGAGAAGTCGGTGCGCTGCGCCGTGTCGGTCGGCTGCTGCTGCGCCGACTTGGAGCCGAACGCCGCCCGCGTCTTCCTCAGCGCCTCGGCGAGGTTGATGCCCTTCAGCGCGCCGTCCTTGAGCTCGATGCGCGCCGTGCCGGCGAGCGACCTCTTCAGCGCGTTCACGGTGGGCCCGGCCGCGGCGAGGTCCACGCTCACGTTGCCGCGCCCCTCCACCGCGTCGCGCCCCATCAGATCCTTCACCAGCGGGCCGAGGTCGACGCCGCTCAGCGTTTCCTGCAGCGCGATGCGGTTGCCGCGCGCGGCGAGCGTCATGGCGCCCTGCAGCGTGCCCTCGTAGAGTTTCGCCGAGTGCGGCGCGATGTCGGCGCGGCCGTCCGCCGCGCGCAGCTCGGCCTTCAGGTCCGAGAGCTTGAGGCCCATCACCTGCATCCAGCCCACCGCGAGCCTGCCGTCGGCGCGCAGCCCTTCGAGCGCGCCCAGGTCCACGGGCACGTCCACCGCGACCTTCGGGCCCGCGCTCGGCGCGGGTTTCGCGTCCTTCTGCGCGACGAGGTAGCGGTCGAGGTCGATGCGGTCGATGTCGGCCTGCAGCTGGTAGCGCGGCGCGGAAAAGCCCGTCATGCCGAGCTTCGCCTTCACCATGGTGTCGTCGAACTTCGCCACCAGGTCCGCGTCCAGCGCTTCCTTGGCGAGGCGGGCGTGCGCGTCGCCCGTCACCGTGAGCGCAATGCGCGTGAGCTCCGCCGCGGCGCCTTGCACGGCCAGCGTCATGCCGCTGAGCGCGTATTCCTCGCGCGCGAGGCCCAGGCGATAGGTGCCGTCGAGCTGCACCTTGAGGTCGATCATCGGCTTCTTGCCGCGGACATGCGCCGCGAGCGAAAGCTTGCCCGGCACGTCCTCGGCGATGCGCCCGGTGCGAAGCCGCACGTCGTCCAGCTCGAGCCGCTGGCCGCTGCCCTCGTCGAGGTAGACGAAGGAACTGTCACTGAGCTGGATGCCGGCGACGTCGAACTTCACCTTGCCCGCCGGCGCGGCGCCCGCGGGCGCCGGCCTGGCACCGGCGCCTGCCGCACCGAGCAGGTCCTCGAAATCGAACTTGCCGCCCTTGGCGCGGATCACGCTCGCCTTGAGCCCGCTCACGCTCACCTTGTCGACCAGCACTTCGCCCGAGAACAGCGGCAGCAGCGCCACCGCGACCTGCGCGCCGTCGATGCTGGCGAAATCGTGCTCGCTCGCGCGCCGCGACAGGGTCACTTTGCCGACCTTGGCGCCGAGCGCGGGCCAGAAGGCGAGCTCGATGTCGCCTTGAAACTTGAGCGTGCGCCCGGTGGCCTCCTTGACGCGCTTCTCGATCTCGCCCTTGTATGCGTTCGGATCGAAGGTCGCGGCGACGATGGCGACGGCGGCGAGCGCGAGCACGACGAGGCCGAGCAGCGCGTACAGGGTGTATTTCATCCATTTCATGCGGGCTTCCTTCCGGCAATGCCGAAGGGCACGTGTCCCGTGGCCACGTGCCGGCCAGCCGACTCGACGTGGCCGCGCTGGTCGTCGAAGTAGAAATCGGGCTCGAACGCCTTGAGGAACTCGCCCTTGTCGAGCCCGCCGAGGAACAGCGCCTCGTCCACCGAGATCTTCCAGTGCATGAGCGTCCTGACCGCGCGCTCGTGCGCCGGGGCGCTGCGCGCGGTGACCAGCGCCGTGCGCAGCCGCATGGCGGTGCCCGCGGTCTGCAGGCGGTGCAGCGCCTCCAGCAGCGGTTTGAACGGCCCGGGCGGCAACGGCGTGTCCACGCGATCGGTCTCGTGGCGCGTGAAGGCCTCGAGCCCGTCGGCCTGGTACACGCGCTCGGCCTCGTCGGAAAAGAGCACCGCGTCGCCGTCGAACGCGATCCGCACCTCCGCGGCGTGCCGGCTCGCGGCCTGCGCCGATTCGGGCACCACGCGCGCCGCCGGGATCTTCGCATCGAGCGCGCTCATCACGTCCTGCTCGTTCGCGGACAGGAACAGATTCGCGCGCAGCGCATCGAGATACTTGTAGGGCTGGCGCCCGCGCGTGAACACGCCGCGCTCGACGCGCAGCCCGGCGCGCTGCGCCGAGCGGAATACGCGCAGGCCGCTCACGGGGTCGTTCTTGGACAGGATCACGACCTCGACGCGCTGCGCGTCGGGCGCGTTGAAGGCGAGGAGCTTCTGCACGAGCGGGAAAGCGACGCCCTTTTTTGCCGGCGTGTCCAGCCGCCCGAGCTGCAAGGTCACGTAGGCGTCTTCGCCGTCGTGCTCGAAGACCCGGTTCTCCTCCTCGAAGTCGAACAGCGCCCGCGAGGAGATCGCCACCACCAGCTTGCCGTCGAAGGTTACGGGCATGGGAACAGGGAAATTCTACGGCACTCCACGCGAACACACCGCATGCGTGCATCGCATTCCCCGCACCGGCGAAACCTGTCGCGCGCCTTTTCGCGCGCTGCCGAACGCAGCACGCGCTGCGCCCGGCTACTGACGCGAGGCGCTCGCGCCAGCCTCGATCAAAGTGGATTGCGGCCGCTGATGACCCGCAGCACGACCACGACTAGAGCGATCACGATCAGCGCATGCAGCAGACCGCCCATGGTGGTGGACGTGACCATTCCCAGGAGCCACAGGACGACGAGGACGACGGCGATGGTATAGAGCACGGTTCACTTCCTTTCGAAGCGCGGAGCCGGATTCCCGACACGGGAGCCCACTGGCTGGCACTATGCTGCGCCATGGCGCGGCGCAATTCGGTGCGCCCTCGTACAGTGTGCGGCAGCGCACGGAGCCGCGGCGGCGGCAGGCGCAGGCTACGCGCGTGAAGCCTACCGCGACGGCGCGTCAAGCCTACCGCGACGATATGCAAGCGGCGATGAGCGTTGCGCTCCTTGCGGCAGGAGCACCCGCGCGCACGCTGCCCGCGGCGCGCCGGTCCGACGGCAAGCTGGCCGAGCGCTACTGGGCGCTGCTCCAGGAATACCTCGCGCACGGCGGCGCGACGCCGCTGCGCCGCGGATACGAGCTGGGGCGGCAGGCACTGGGGAGCGACTGCAGCGTGCTCGACATCGCCCAGGCGCACCACCTGGCGCTGGGCCGTCTCCAGGCACGGTCGCGGCCCGGCGCGCAACCGCTGCCGGCGGCGGGCGATTTCTTCGCGCAGTGCCTCGCGCCGTTCGAGTTGAGCCGCCGCGGTGCCGCGGAGGGCGCCACAGCGCTGCGGCACCTGAACGAGATTCTGGAAGGCGAATTGAAGCGTGTCGCGCATGTGCTGCACGATGAAGCCGGCCAGCTGCTCGCCTCGGTGCATCTGGCCTTGGTCGATGTCGCGAGCGAGTTTCCCCCGCCGGCGCGCGCGCGCTTCGAAAAGGTGGAGCGGCTGCTGGCGCAGATCGAGACCGAGCTGCGCAGCCTGTCGCACGAATGGTGCCCGACGGTGCTCGACGATCTGGGGCTGCTCCCGGCGCTCGAGTTTCTCGCCGAGAAGGTCGGCCGGCGTACCGGGATCAAGGTGCGCGTGATCGGCGAAGCCGGCGAGCGCCTGCCGTGCGCCGTGGAAATGGCGCTCTACAGGGTCGCGCAGGAAGCGCTCAACAATGCCGTCAAGCACGCCGCCGCCCGCGCCGTCTGGATCGAGCTGCAGCAGCTGCCGCACGAGGTCATCTGCAGCGTCCGCGACGACGGCAAGGGCTTCGACGCGGACCAGCGGCCGGCGGTCCGGGGGCTGGGATTGATCGGCATCCGCGAGCGGCTCTCCTGCCTCGGCGGGTCGCTGCGCCTCGTCAGCCGTCCCTCGAGCGGAACCACGATTCACGCCGCGATCCCTCTTGCAGGCTGATATGCGGGTACTCCTGGCCGATGACCACCAGATCGTCCGCGAGGGGCTGCGCGGGCTGCTGGAGAAGGCCGGACACGAGGTCGTCGGCGAGGCGGCCGACGGGCACGAGGCGCGCAAGCTGGCGCGCGCCCTGAATCCCGACATCGCGGTGCTCGACCTCTCCATGCCGCTGCTGAACGGCATGGATGCCGCCCGAGAGATCCGCAGCCTCTCGCCGGGCATCAAGACCATCATGCTGTCCATGTATCCCGACAAGCGCTACGTGCTGCAGGCGCTGAAGGTCGGCGCCAAGGGGTACGTCCTCAAGTCCCAGGCCGCCGAGGACCTGCTGCGCGCCATTCGCGAGGTCGCCCGCGGCGAGGTGTATCTCAGCCCGGAGGTCGCGGAATCGGTGGTCGACGCCTATCTCGACAAGACCGAAGCCGCCGCAGACCCGCTGACCCCGCGCGAGCGCCAGGTGGTGCAGCTCGTCGCCGAGGGCAGCTCGACCAAGGAAGTGGCGAAGGTACTGAACATCAGTTTCAAGACCGCGGAGTCACACCGCAACCACGTCATGAAGAAGCTGGGGATTCACGACGTCGTCGCGCTCATGCGCTATGCCATCGAGGCGGGGCTGGTGCAGCTCTGAACCGGCCCGGGCGGCGCGGTTGCCGGCTGGTCGGCAAGCCACATCCGCATCACCGACAGCAGCTGCTCGAGATCGACGGGTTTCGTGACGTAATCTGAAGCGCCCGCCGCGATGCATTTCTCGCGGTCGCCTTTCATCGCCCCGGCAGTGACCCCGATGATCGGGAGATGCGCGAAGCGCCGCAGCCTGCGGATGAGGCGGATGATCTGGTAGCCGTCCTGCTTCGGCATCATGATGTCCATGAGAATTATGTCGATATCCGGATTCTTCTTCAGCATCTCGATGCCCTCGGGCCCGCTTGCCGCGCTCAATACCCGCATGCCATGCTGCTCCAGAGCGCTGGTGAGCGCGAAAGCGTCGCGAATTTCGTCGTCCACGATCAGCACCTTCGCGTTGCTCAGGCGCGTCAGGGCCTTCTTGTTGCCCGAAGGCGGCTGGCTGCGCGCGGCAGGCAAGTCCGCCATCGTCTCGTTCAGGCACCGGGCGGCATGCTCGAGGAGCGCCGCCGCGGACTTCTCGCGCCTCAGCACCAGCATCTCGGCCCGTTCATTGACTTCGCCCCGATCGGCGCCGGTTTCGGGGTCCGCCGCCCAGTGCATGACGATGGACATCCGCTCCCCGCCTGCCGACTGAAACACCTGCCGCACAAGATCGAGCGGCCGCATTCCAGAAAGACTCTGACCTATGATCGCGCAATCGATCCCCGGCTGCCCGAGAACCTTGAGCGCCTGCCTGCCTGTGGCCGCGCTGCTGACATGCAGGCCATCGTCCCTCAGGGCGTTCACGATCTCATTGCGTTGCGCCTTGCTTGCATCTGCGATCAGCACAGTCCGCATGTCCTTTCCCATGAACAGGCTCAGCCTGCGCAAACACTCGCGCACAACCTGGCTCCTGGAAAGCCCGCCCACGCATCCAAGCATGCTCATGCCGACAAAGATCTGCTCCTGGACGTCGATGCAGACCACGCTGACGGGAATATGCCGGGTGTCGGGATCCTGACGCAGCAGTACGAAGCTGGCCCAGCCGTCAGCGGCCCCCGGCCTGATGCCGACGATGACGGCGTTCGGCATGAATTCGTTCGCCAGCGCGAGCGCCGTATGCGCGTTGGCGGCGACCAGCACCTTTGATCCCAGGGCGCGCACACGGTCGACGAGCAAACTGCCAAGCGGTGCGTCGTCCGCGATCACGAGCACCGCGCGCTCGCTCGGCCGCAGGCTGCCGCGATCGTCTGGCGGCGGCGCGACCTGCTCCTCCGACTCCTGGCTGAGGGGAAGAAAGAGCGTGAAGGTGCTGCCCTTGCCGGGACTGCTGTCCACGCTGATCTCGCCGCCGAGCAGACGCGCCAGATCCGCGCTGATCGCCAGTCCCAGGCCGGTGCCCCCGAACCGCCGATCGGTCGTGCCGTCGGCCTGCCTGAACGCCTCGAAGATCACCTGCTGCTTGTCCTTCGCGATCCCGATCCCGGTATCGGCGACCGAGAATTTCAGGATCCTTTTCGCGTCCGTGTACCGCCGCATCCTGGTGCTCCCGGCCAACGAGATCTCGACCGACACCGAGCCCTGCTGCGTGAACTTGAACGCATTGGACAGCAGATTCTGGACGATCTGCCGCAGGCGCTTCAGGTCGGTGCGGATCGTGGCGGGCAGACCTTCTTGCATCGATATCCTGAACTCGAGGCCCTTGTCGCGTGCGATCTGCCGGAACGCCCGCTCCACGTAGTCGCGCAGATCGGGGAGGCGCTCGTGGGCGAGGTGCACGCTGACCGTGCCGGATTCGACCTTCGCCAGATCGAGAATGTCGTTGGTCAATTGCAGGAGATCGTCGCCCGCCATGCAGATGGTCTGCGCGTACTCGATTTGCTGCGGCGTGAGGTTGCCGGTCGCGTTTTCGGCCAGCACCTGCCCCAGGATCAGCAGGCTGTTCAACGGCGTTCTCAGCTCGTGGGACAGGTTGGCCAGGAACTCGGACTTGTAGCGCGAGCTCAGCGCCAGCTGCTCGACCTTCTCCTGCAGGGCCCTCAGGGCCGCGTCGTGATCGAACTGAGCCATTTTTCTCTGCATCCTCTGTGCCACGGGCGCAGCGACGCCAGCCCGTGGATCAGGCTACGCCCTCGGGCGACGCGCTGCCGCCAGCGAACACTGAGTTCGTGCTCGATGAAGCACTGATCCTGCTGTAGTGAAACCGCTACGGCAAGTACGGCGCGCAGCCGGGCGGAGCTATTCCGCCAGCCCGTGCTTGACGGCGTAGCGAACCAGATCCGCGTTGTTGTCGACCTTCAGCTTCTTGAGGATGCGCAGGCGGTAGGTACTGACCGTGTTCGGGCTCAGGGCGAGATCCTTGGCGATGTGCGCGATCGACTTTCCCGACGCGATCATCCACATGACGCGGTATTCACGGTCGGACAGCGACTCGTGCGGCAGGCCTTCCGACCCCTCTCCGAGCTCTAGCGCGAGCTGCTCCGCAAGCGACGTGCTGACGTACTTGCCGCCGCTCACGGCTTTGCGGATCGCGACCGGGAGCTCCTCCGCGGCGGAATCCTTGCAGATGTAGCCCGCGGCCCCGGCGCGCAGTGCCGACACCGCGATCGCCTCCTCCGGATGCATGCTGAGGATGAGCACGGGGCGCTTCGGGTGCGATTTCTGGATCTGCTTCAGCACCTGCAGGCCGTTGCCGCCGGGCATGAAGTAATCGAGGATCAGCACGTCCCATTCGAGGTCGCGCACGGCTTCGAGCGTCTCGCCAAAGTTGCGCGCTTCGCCGACCACCTGCATGTCGGGTTCCGCCGCGAGTATCTGCCGCACGCCCTGGCGGACCACGGCGTGATCGTCCGCGATGATGATGTTCGTCACGCCGTATTCTCGCAGAG
>CAZAEG010000125.1:0-2550 GCA_964484035.1 uncultured Enterobacteriaceae bacterium
GAGTACCTGCGCGGCGCGGCGGGCCGGGCGATCCCCGATGCGGTGGTCCGGCTGGCGGGCGACCTCGAGGCGGCGCTCGAATCGATGCGCGACAGCCCGGCGGACATGGTGATGCTCGACCTGGGGCTCCCGGGCTGCGGCGGCATCGAATCGCTCGTGCGGTTCCGCAAGTCATACCCCGACGCGCGCGTGGTGATCGTCTCCAGCGAGGACGGCAGCGCGGCGATCCGCGGCGCCCTCGCGGCGGGCGCGGTGGGCTTCATCCCCAAGACCGCCGGCCCGAAGGTCATGGTGAACGCGCTGCGTCTCGTCGCCGAGGGCGGGCACTACATTCCGCGGGAAGCGCTGGGCGAGTCCTTCGCCGATATGACCGGCATGCCGCACGCGGCCGGCGCGCGCGAGCGCTCGCCGAGCGGCAAGCTGACCGACCGCCAGCGCGAGGTGCTGAAGCGCCTGCTCGCCGGCGCCACGACCAACCAGATCGCCGCGGACCTCGGCATCGCCGAATCGACGGCGAAGCACCATACGCTCGCGGTCTATGCGGCGTTCAGGGTGTCGTCGCGGGCGGATTTGATACTCGCGGCGGCGCGAAGGGGGCAGGCGGCGGGGTGAGCCGGGCGGTCTAGACCGCGCGGTCGATGGCAGCGGCGCCCGCTTGAGCTACGCTGCCCCGCAAGGGGGAGCGCGTGGCAATCCAGCTCGCAGCAGGTGTTGCCGAGGCGGATTTCGCGTGGACGATCGGCAGCCTGTGCCAGATCAATCGGATTCCTTTTGACCCCGCTCTTCTGCTGCAGAAATTTCCCGCGCCGCATTCGGTCCGGCAGTTGATCGAGGCGCTGCGCTCGTTCGGCTTCCGGACGGGCGAAGGGAAGCTGGCAAAGAGCGCATTTCCCTGTCTCGGCTTTCTCACTGGCGAGGAAGTGAAACCGGCGCTTCTCATCAAGCGCGACGCCGAGCGGCTGCTCTACTTCGTCGCCGGCGGCCAGACGCCACAGACCGCCCCGGTCAAGTCGCTCAAGGAGCAGTTCGACGCCGACGTACTGCTCGTGCGGCACGAATCGGTGAAGGAGCCCGCGAACGAGGACGGCGCGCCCGTTGCCTCGAAGTTCGGCTTCCGCTGGTTCTGGGCGGAGATGCTCAGGCACAAGCGCATCTGGCGCGACGTGCTCCTCGCCTCGTTCTTCATCCAGCTGATCGGCCTCACCACGCCGATCGGCACCCAGGTGGTCATCGACAAGGTGGTGGTGCACCGGACCGGGAGCACGCTGATCGCGATCGCGGTGGGATTGGCGATGTTCCTTCTGTTCAGCGCGGCGATGAGCTGGCTGCGCCAGTACTTCGTGCTGCATACCGGGAACCGGGTGGACGCGGTGCTCGGGAGCCAGGTATTCAGGCACCTCTTCCGGCTGCACCTGCCCTACTTCGAGCACCGCCCCACAGGGACGCTCGTTGCCCGGATGCAGGCGGTGGAGACGGTGAGGGAGTTCATGGCCGGGGCGGCGGTGTCGGTGATGCTCGACTTCCCGTTCCTGCTCATCTTCGCCGCGGTGATGTTCGCCTACAGCTGGCAGCTCACGCTGATCGCACTGGGGACCCTCTTCGTGGTGGCGGGGCTGTCGGTGGCGGTGACGCCCCTGCTGAGGGCGCGACTCAACCGGCAGTTCCTGCTCGGGGCGCGGAACCAGGCGTTTCTCACCGAGTACGTGGCGGGGATGGAGACCGTGAAGTCGCTGCAGATGGAGCCGCGCCTCGAGGGTCGTTACGACGAGATGCTCGCTTCCTACCTCGCCGCGGGCTTCGCCACGCGCCAGCTCTCCAACACTTACAACGTGATCGCCAATGCGCTCGAGCAGACGATGACCCTCTCCATTTTGTGCGTCGGGGCGCTGCTGGTCATGCAGCACGACGGCTTCACCATCGGGATGCTGGTGGCGTTCCAGATGTTCGCGAGCCGGTTGTCGCAGCCGATGCTGCGCCTTGCGGGGCTGTGGCAGGAGTTCCAGCAGGCGTCCATCGCGGTCAAGCGCCTCGGGGACATCATGGATGCGCCGGCGGAGCCGCAGGTGCTGACGCCTGGGCGGACCGCGGAAGGTAAGGGAGAGGTCCGGATCGAGAACCTGTCCTTCCGGTATTCGCCGGCGCATCCCTACCTGTTTAAGAACCTGAACCTCACGCTGAAGCCGGGAAAGCTCACGGTGTTGACTGGCCCTTCGGGCTCGGGAAAGAGCACGTTGGCGAAATTGCTGCTTGGCTTCTACCAGCCCACTGACGGCAGAATCGAGATCGACGGTCGCGACATCCGGCATCTCTCCGCCAACGAGCTTCGGCAGTATTTCGGCATCGTGCCCCAGGAGACATACCTATTCAGCGGCACCATCTACGAGAACCTGATCGCTGCGAATCCCAATGCGGGGTTCGACGACGTCGTGCAGGCGTGCAAGGTCGCGGAGATCCACGAAACTCTCGAGAAGCTGCCGCAGGGGTACAACACGGTGATCGGGGAGCATGGGGTGGGGTTGAGCGGCGGGCAGAAGCAGAGGCTGGCGATTG
>CAZAEG010000126.1:0-3077 GCA_964484035.1 uncultured Enterobacteriaceae bacterium
GGCCTGCAGTCGGTCGACCTGGCGCACATCATCGTCGACCCGGCGGCGCTGAAGATGCTGCCGCGCGACATGGCGCGGCGCTACCGCATGTTCCCGGTGGCGCTCGACCGACAGGGCAACAAGTTCATCGTGGCGCTGGCCGATACCAACAACATCGTCGCCGTTGACCAGCTGCGCGCCCACCTGAAGGAGGGCATCGAGATCGAGCTTCGCCTGGCCGGCGATTCCGAAATCGAGCGCGCGGTCGAGCACTACTACGGCCACGAGTTCTCTATCGACGGCATCCTGCGGGAGATCGAGACCGGTGAGGTCGACTACGCCACCATCACCGAGGGCGACGAGTATTCGCAGCCCGTGGTGCGCCTCATCTCGGCGCTGCTCGCCGACGCCGTGGAGCGCGGGGCATCCGACATCCACTTCGAGCCCGAGCAGAATTTCCTGCGCATCCGCTACCGTATCGACGGCGTGCTGCGCCAGATCCGCTCCTTGCACAAGACCTACTGGCCGGCGATGGCGGTGCGCGTCAAGGTGATGGCGAAGATGAACATCGCCGAGACGCGCGCGCCGCAGGACGGGCGCATTTCGGCGACGATGGCGGGGCGCGTGGTGGATTTCCGCGTGGCGAGCCTGCCGACGTCGCACGGCGAGAACGTCGTGCTGCGTATCCTCGACCGTCAAAAGGGCATCGTGCCCCTGGACAAGCTCGGGCTGGAAGACAACACCCTGGAGCTGCTCAAGCGCATGATCGCGCGGCCCGAGGGCATCATCATGGTCACCGGCCCCACCGGCAGCGGCAAGACGACGACGCTGTACTCGATCCTGAACCACATCAACTCCGACGGCATCAACATCATGACGCTGGAGGACCCGGTCGAGTACCCGATGACGCTCATCCGCCAGACCTCGGTGTCGGAAGCCGCGAAGCTCGACTTCGGCAACGGCGTGCGGGCGCTGATGCGCCAGGACCCCGACGTGATCCTGGTGGGCGAGGTCCGCGACAAGGACACGGCCGAGATGGCGTTTCGCGCGGCAATGACCGGCCACCAGGTGTATTCCACGCTGCACACCAACTCCGCGGTCGGCGCGATCCCGCGTCTGCTCGACATCGGCATCGTGCCCGACGTCATGTCGGGCAACATCATCGGCATCGTCGCGCAACGCCTGGTCAGAAAGCTGTGCCGCACCTGCCGCCAGTCCTACGACCCCGACGTCAAGGAGCGGCGCGTGCTCGGCATGACGCCGGCGGAACCCGCGGCCCTGTACCGCGCGGTGGGCTGCGAGCAGTGCGACTACCAGGGCTACCGCGGACGCCAGTCGATCCTGGAGATCCTGAAGATCGACGGCGGCCTGGACGAGCTGATCGCGCGCCGCGCGACCGCGCGCGAGATCCTCACCGCGGCCCGCGCCAAGGGCTTCAGGACGCTCGCCGACGACGGCGTGCGCATGGTGCGCGCCGGCCTCACCAGCCTGGACGAGCTGATGCGCGTCGTCGACCTCACGGATCGCATGGCGTAGGGTGGGCGAACCGCCCACCGCACGACCTCCCGATGCCTCTCTACACGTACAAGGCCATCGACGCCGCGGGCAAGAACGTGATCGGCCGCACCGAGGCGGTCAATCCGTTCGATCTCGAGCAGCGCCTGCTGCGCATGGGCCTGGACCTGGTGTATGGCGCGCCCACCAGCCAGACCGCGAAGCTCATCGGCGGCGCGCGCACCTCGCGCCAGGATCTGATCAATTTCTGTTTCCACCTGGAGCAACTCGCGGGCGCGGGCGTGCCGGTGGTCGAAGGCCTGGTGGACCTGCGCGAAAGCATCGACAACCGGCGCTTTCGCGAGGTGATTTCCGGGCTGCTGGAGTCCATCGAAGGCGGCAAGAACCTGTCGCAGTCGCTCGCCGAGTTCCCCGAAGTGTTCAGCAAGGTGTTCGTCAGCCTGGTGCGCTCCGGCGAGCAGACGGGGCGGCTGGCCGAGGTGCTGAAGAGCCTCACCGAGTCGCTGAAGTGGGAAGACGAGCTCGCCGCGCAGGCCAAGAAACTCATCGTTTACCCGGCGTTCGTCGGTTCGATCGTTCTGCTGGTGACCTTCTTCCTGATGATCTACCTGGTGCCGCAGATGACCGGGTTCATCCGCAACATGGGCCAAGACATTCCGCTGCAGACGCAGATCCTCATCGCGGTGTCCAATTTCTGCATCGACTACTGGTGGGCGGTGATCGCCGCGCCGTTCGTCATCTGGTTCGGCGTCAAGTTCACGGCGCGCGCCAATCCGGCCGTGGCGTACGCGCTCGATCACTACAAGATTTCCATGCCGCTGGTGGGGCCGATCCTGAAGAAGATCATCCTGTCGCGCTTCGCCTCGAGCTTCGCGATGATGTACTCCTCGGGCATCACGGTGCTCGATGCCATCCGCAGCTGCGAGGAGATCGTCGGCAACCGGCCGGTCGAGTACGCCTTGCGCGGCGCCGGGCAGCAGATCGCCGAAGGCAAGAACCTGACCGTCGCCTTCCAGGACGCGGGGCTGTTCCCGCCGCTCGTCATCCGCATGCTCAGGATCGGCGAGAACACCGGCGCCCTCGATACCGCGCTGCTCAACGTGAGCTACTTCTACAATCGCGAGGTGCGCGAATCGATCGGCAAGGTGCAGGCGATGATCGAGCCGGCGCTGACGGTGGTGCTGGGCGCGATCCTTGGCTGGGTCATGCTCTCGGTGCTCGGGCCGGTGTACGACACGATCAGCAAGATGAAGTTCTGACATGAAGCGCCTGATCTATTTCACCGCCGACGACCACTGCGTGTACGCGTGGTCGCGCGGCCGGCTGAGCCTGGAGGCGAAATTTCCGGGAGACGACCTCGGGGTCACCGCGTTTCGCGAGTACCTGTCTGGACATCGCGGCGCCCTGTACTCCGCCGTGGCCGACCTCGCCGGCGAGGACTTCCACGAGGAGCTGATCCCGTACCTGCGCGGCCGCCGCGGCGCGCTTTTCAGCGTGCTCGCCGACCTGGCGGGCGAGGACTTCCACGAGGACCAGATCCCGTTCGTGCGCGGCAGCGACCGCGAGATGGTGGTGCAGCGGCG
>CAZAEG010000127.1:0-3675 GCA_964484035.1 uncultured Enterobacteriaceae bacterium
GTGGCCGACTGGATGACCACCGCCGCGCGCGGCACGTCGCTGCGGAAGGGCCCGCCCGGGCCGGTGGGCAGCTTGGCTATCTTCGTCACCACGTCCATGCCCGAAACGACCCTGCCGAACACGGCGTAGCCCCAGCCGTCCTGCGCCGCAGCGGCGTTGAGGAAATCGTTGTTCTTGACGTTGATGAAAAACTGCGCCGACGCCGAGTGCGGGGCGCTGGTGCGCGCCATCGCGATGGTGCCGATGTCGTTCTTCAGCCCGTTCTTGGCCTCGTTCTGGATCGGGTCGCGCGTCGCCTTCTGCTTGTAGCCGCCGTCGAAGCCGCCGCCCTGGATCATGAAGCCGTCGATGACGCGGTGGAAGACGGTGCCGTCGTAGTGGCCGTCCTTCACGTACTGCAGGAAATTGGCCACCGTCTTGGGCGCCTTGGCGGGGTAGAGTTCGAGCCGGATGGTGCCGGCGCTGGTCTTGAGGTCGACCTGCGGCTCGGCCGCGAGCGCGCCGGGCCCGGCGGCTGCCGCGGACAGCACGACCAGGGGTTTCCACAGGCAAGACAGTCTGAGTTTCACGCCGATCCCTCGTAAAGGATGCGCCAGCGGCCGTTCACCTTCTTCCAGTACTGGAGCTTGCGCATGGTGTTGGAAAGATTGCTCGAGCGATAGTCCTGCTCGAAGCTTACCGCCACGAAATCGGCTTCGCGCGGATAGCGCAGCATCGACACCTGTGCCAGGGTGATGCGGATCCAGGTCTTCGCGGCGTTCACATTGCGCTTGTGCGCGGCCCAGGCCTCGCGATCCTGCGTGCCGGCGCGGAATTCGGCCGCATAATGCGCGAGGTAGCGCTGCGTGTCGCGGCTCTCCCAGTCCGCGCGCCAGAGCTCGAGCGCGCCCGCCAGCGAGCTGCGCTCGGCCTGCAGCGTGCCCGCGTCCGCCCATTCGATCTCGTCGGCAATGATCACCGGCGTCATGCCGACCTGCACCAGGCGTCCCACCGACAACAGGTCGGGATTGGCGAGCACGATGCAGCCATCGCTCGCGCGCGGCGGCCGGCTGTAGGTGTCCGGCGGCGTGCCGTGCACCCAGATGCCGTAGCCATTGCGCCCGCGCTGGCGGTCCCACTCGTTGGGATAATTGATGGGGTAGGCGCCTGCGCCGTAGAAGTCGGTGAGCTTCTGGCGCGGCAGGTTGGCGGTGACGTGGTACACGCCGATGGGCGTCTTCTGGTCGCCCTCGCGCGCCTTGTCGACGCCGCGCTTGCCCAGGGAAACGTAGTAGTCGGCCAGGTAGTGCGGGCGGCCGTCGACGTTCTCGAAGACGTAGAGCCGCGAGTGGCGCGAATCGACCACCAGCGCGTGCTTCTGTCCGGGATGCAGCTGCAGGATGGCGCGCGGCAGCCGCGCCGCGCGCGGCCGCTCGCGCAGCGCGTGCAGGCGCGCGAACGCCTCGGCGCGCAGGTCTTCCACCTTCTCCCGCGGCACGGTCTTCACCACGTCGCCGAAAGTCTGCAGTGGCCGCGTGCGCGCCAGCAGGAGGTCGCCGCGGATCAGATGGGCGAGGCGGAAGTTCGGGTGCGCGGCGATCAGCTGCTCGACGCGCTGCAGGGCGAGGTCCAGGCGGTTGGCTTCGATCGCCTCGACCACCCCGGACAGGGCGGGCTCGGGCGACGAGGCGAGGCTCGCCAGCGGCACGAGCAGCGCCGCTGCCGCGACACGCAGGAGCGCCGCGGCGCGCCTCAATTCGCCACCTGCTCCTGCAGGATGCGCCAGCGCCCGTCCTTGGACTTGCGCATCACCAGCGTCTTCATGGCGACGCCGCTGAACAGGTCGGACCGGTAGTCCTGGCGGAAAGTGACGCTCAC
The DNA here is from genome assembly GCA_964484035.1 of uncultured Enterobacteriaceae bacterium. Lineage (GTDB taxonomy): Bacteria > Pseudomonadota > Gammaproteobacteria > Burkholderiales > SG8-39 > JAABQT01. Next base: position 1,858 of record CAZAEG010000127.1, read on the forward strand.
CCTGCCGTCGCCCTTGTCGACGACGCGCGCGAAATCGATCTTCACGGCGATGGACTTGGGCGATGTCACTCGCTCGCGCCGCTGCTTCTCCCAGTCGCTCCGCGCCTCGCTCTTGGGCGTGCGGAAGTCCTTCGCGTAGGACGCGAGGTACGCGTCCGCATCCTTGCGCGACCAGGCTGCGGCCCACGCCGTCACCGCTTCCAGCACGTCCTGGGGCTCCGCCGCCGGTGTCGCGTCGGGCTTCGGCGCGGCGGGCTTCGCTGCCGGGGCGCTTGGCGTAGCGGCGGCGGCGACCATCGCGGCCGGCGTTGCGCGCGGCGCAGCGCCGACCAGCTCGCGCACCAGCGCGAGCTTGTTCTGCGCGCCGGCGTTGGACGAGTCGAGCTTCAGCGCCTTGTCATAGGCCTGGCTCGCCAGCTTGGCGTACACGTCGCCCAGGTTCTCGTAGGCCGTCGCGTAGCTCGGATGCGTGCGGATCGACTGCTCGAGCGCCGCGCGCGCCTTGTCGTATTCGCCCTGCGACGCGTAGACCACGGCGATGTTGTTGTAGGGCTCGGGCAGCTCCGGGTAGTCCTCGGTCAGCTTCCGGAACATGTCGATCGCGGCGCGCGCGTTGCCCTGCTCCGCGTAGATCACTCCCTTCAGAAAGCGCGCCTGCGGATCGGCGGGCTTGCCCGCGAGCAGCTTGTTGACGCGCTCCAGGGCCTGCTGGTGCTGGCCCGCGCGCAGCAGCGTGCTCGCCTCGGCCAGCTCGTCGGCGAGCGCGGGCGCGGCCGCCAGCGCGAACGCGGCAGCGAGTGCGGCGAGGCTCAGGCGCGGCGCGAAGAAGACATGCATTGTGTTATAGTTTTCAAGGATATACGGAAACTTGCTGATTCTAGACTAAGCCCCGCGGGATCACAACCGAGCCGGCGGCCAGGCCACGCACAGCCCCTCGATGCTCAGAATCTTCAACTCGCTGGCGCGGCAAGAGCAGGACTTCACGCCGATCCGTGCCGGCGAAGCACGCATGTACGTCTGCGGCATGACGGTGTACGACTTCTGCCACCTCGGTCATGCCCGCGTCATGGTGGTGTTCGACGTCGTGCGCCGATGGCTGCGCGCGAGCGGCTACCGCGTGACCTACGTGCGCAACATCACCGACATCGACGACAAGATCATCCGGCGCGCGGCCGAGAACGGCGAGCCGGTCGCCGCACTCACGGCGCGCTTCATCGCCGCCATGGACGAGGATCTCGCCGCGCTCGGCGTGGAAAAGCCCGATCACGAGCCGCGCGCCACCCAGTACGTGCCGCAGATGCTTGAGCTGATCGAGCGCCTCGTGGAGCGGCGCCTCGCCTATCAGTCGAGTTCGGGCGACGTCAACTTCGCGGTGCGGCGCTTCCCGGGCTACGGCAAGCTCTCGGGCAAGAGCCTGGACGAGCTGCGCGCGGGCGAGCGCGTCGAGATCGACCGCGCGAAGGACGATCCGCTCGACTTCGTGCTGTGGAAGCGCTCCAAGGCCGGCGAGCCGGCATGGGAGTCGCGCTGGGGGGCGGGCCGGCCCGGCTGGCACCTCGAGTGCTCGGCGATGAGCTGCGCGCTGCTCGGCGAGCACTTCGACATTCACGGCGGCGGGCAGGACCTGCAGTTTCCGCACCACGAGAACGAGATCGCGCAGTCCGAGGGCGCGAGCGGCCGGCCGTTCGTGAACACCTGGATGCACAACGGCTTCGTGCGCGTGGACGAGGAGAAGATGTCCAAGTCGCTGGGCAATTTCTTTCTCATCCGCGACGTGCTGCGGCGCTTCGACGCCGAGGTCGTGCGCTTCTTCATCCT
>CAZAEG010000128.1:0-4327 GCA_964484035.1 uncultured Enterobacteriaceae bacterium
CGGTCGACTGCTTCCGGGAGGGGCCGAACATGCTGGTGATCGACCCCGACGAGTGCATCGACTGCACCCTGTGCGTGCCCGAGTGCCCGGTGGAGGCGATCTTCGCCGAGGACGACGTCCCGGACGCGCAGCGCGAGTGGATCGCGAGGAACAAGGAGCTCGCCGCGGGCTGGAAGCCGATCATCGAGAGAAAGCCCGCCCCGGCCGATGCCGACGAGTGGGCAAAGGTGAAGGAAAAGAAGCACCTGCTGGAGAAATAGGGACAGACCCCATTTACAGGTCCTCGTGCAGGCAGAGGATGTTGCCCTCGGGGTCCTGGAACCAGGCAGCTTTCTCCGACCCGAGCACGCAGACGTGCGCCACGGTCTTCAGCCCGGGCAGATCGTAGTCGGCGAACTGTACGCCGCGCGCGCTCAGCTCGCGCACCGACTTGGCGATGTCCTGCACCTTGAAGCTGATCGCGGTGTGCTCGGCCTTGGTGCCGTCGGGCCGCGGAAAGAGCGCGAGCTCGGTTCCACCGCAGCGGTAGACGAACTTGCCGTCGGGCTTCAGCCCCTCGGGCGCGAGACCCAGGCTTTCCTCGTAGAAGCGGCGCGCGCGCGCCATGTCCTTGACCGGCAGCATGACCGTGACTTGATTTCCAACCAGCATGGCGAGCCTCCCCTTGGCATCCGTGCGCCCGTATTTATACGCCCGGCCGGGCGCGCCGGAAAAGGGGGTCTGTCCCCATTTAGTGTCCGTACAGCCCGGCTTTCGCCTTGCCGCGGAACACGCGGTAGGCGAAGACGGTGTAGCCGACCAGGAACGGCAGCACGATGAGCACGCCCACGAGCACCACCTTCAGCGCCGAGGAGTGCGCCGCGACCTCCCAGAGGGTGAGCCAGCCGAGCACGATGTAGGGAAAGACGCTGTAGGCGAGCCCGAGGAAGGCGAGCACGAAGATCGCCACCGCGCCGGCGAAGGGCTTCCAGTCCGAGCGCCCCACGGAGCGCCACACCCAGAGCCACGACACGAGCGTCGCTGCCGGCAGCACCATGAGCGCGAGCGTCTCGGGGAAGTCGAACCAGCGGTGGTAGACGAGCTCGCTCACCACCGGCGTGGCGAGCGAAACCAGCGCCACGCCGAGCGCCACCCAGGCGAGGCCCCACCGCGTCCAGCCCATGGCCTTCTTCTGCAGCCCACCCTCGGTGCGCAGGATGAGCCAGGCGGCGCCGAGGAGCACGTAGCCGCCGCAGAGCGACGCGCCCACCACCAGCGCGAACAGGCCGAAGCCCCAGCCGGCCTGGAAGCCGGTGAGGTAGCGCCCGAGCATGTAGCCCTGCGCGAACGAGGCGAGGAACGAGCCCGCCCAGAACAGCCAGTTCCACAACTCCGCGTGCCAGCCCACCGCCTTCACGCGCAGCTCGAACGCCACACCGCGCAGCATGAGACCGACGAGCATCGCCGCCGCCGGCAGGTAGAGCGCGCCGAGGATGTAGCCGTGCGCCAACGGGAAGGCGATCAGCAGGATGCCCACGCCGAGCACCAGCCAGGTCTGGTTGGCGTCCCAGAACGGGCCGATCGAGGCCGCCATCACGTCCTGCTCCTCGCTTGTCGCCGCCGGCATGAGCATGCCGACGCCGAGGTCGTAGCCGTCCAGCACCACGTAGGCGAGAATCGACGCGCCCATCAGCACGGCGAACACGAGCGGCAGGTCGAGCGTCACGGCTTCGCCCCCGCGCCCGCCATGTGCGTGAGCGTCACCATGTAGGCGAGCAGCATCACGCCGTAGACGAGCGCATAGCCGGTGACGCTCGCGCCGAGGCTCGCCTCGGCGACGCGCCCCGCGGCATCGGCGGTGCGCAGGATCCCGGTGACGAGCCACGGCTGGCGGCCGATCTCGGTGACGATCCAGCCGGCGAGCGTCGCCACCCAGCCCGAGAACGTCATGCCGGCGAACGCCCACAGGAGCCAGCGCGGCGGCGCGCGCTTTCGCAGCCGCCAAGCGCCGAACCAGGCGAGCGCGAGCATCAGCACGCCCACGCCGACCATCAGGCGGAAGGCGAAGAACACCGGCGCCACCGGCGGGATGTCTGGCATGAACTCCTCGAGCCCCCGGATCTCGGCGTCGAAATCGTGCTTGAGGACGAAGCTCGCGAGTTTCGGGATCTCGAGCGCGTAGTCGTTGCGGCCCGCGAGCTCGTTCGGGATGGCGAACAGCACGAGCGGCGTCCCTGGCTGCGTCTTCCAGGCCGCCTCCATGGCGGCGATCTTCGCCGGCTGGTGCTCGAGCGTATTCAGGCCGTGCAGGTCGCCGGCGAGGATCTGCAGCGGCGCGAGCACCGCGGCGACGATCACGCCCACGCGCAGCGTCCGCTGCGCGCCCTCGTCCGCGGCGTCCTGCAGCAGCCGCCACGCCGAAAGGCCCGCCACGAGGAACGACGCCGTGAGACCGGAGGCCAGCATCATGTGCGTGAAGCGGTAGGGAAAGGACGGGTTGAAGATCACTTCCAGCCAGTCGCCGGCGATGAGTGCGTCGCCGTCCATCACGTGCCCGGCGGGCGTCTGCATCCAGGAACTGAGCGCGAGGATCCAGAACGCCGAGAGCGTCGTGCCCACCGCCACCATCACCGCGGAAAGGATATGCACGCGCGTGGACACCCGGTCCATGCCGAACAGCATCACGCCGAGGAAGGTCGCTTCCAGGAAGAAGGCCGTGAGCACCTCGTAGCCGAGCAGCGGCCCCGCGATGTTGCCCACCGCCAGCATGTAGCCCGGCCAGTTGGTGCCGAACTGGAAGCTCATGGTGATCCCGGACACCACGCCCATGGCGAACGTCAGGGCGAAGATCTTCACCCACAGGCGGTAGGTGGCGAGCCAGCGCGGGTCGCGCGTGCGGGCATATTTCACGCGAAAGCCGATCAGAAACCACGCCAGCGCGATGGTGATGGTGGGAAAGAGGATGTGGAATGCGATGTTGAGCCCGAACTGGGCTCGGGCGAGAAGCAGGGCGTCGCCGGCGTCCATGGAGTCTATTTTCGCCTCGTGACGTTTGTCCGCGCAATAGTGCGTATGCTGGGCGCACACTGTCTGGGGTGCTATGGAATACGTCGGAATCATCGTCATCGGACTGCTCGTCGGCCTGCTCGTCGGCCGCTTTCTTTCCGGCAACAATTTCAACATTCAGGGCGACGTCGCGTTCGCGCTCGCCGGCGCGTTCGTCTTCGCCGTCGGGCTGGGCGCCGCGGGGCTCGCGCCCGACGGCGGTACCGGTGGCGCCGCGGTGATGGCCGCAATCGGCGCGATCGCCGCGCTGCTCCTGCGGCGCATGCTGAGGACCGCCTAGCCTTGCTCTAAACTTCCGGCGCATGCCGTTCGCGCCGGTCGCCAAGCAGGAACTACTGGAACGCCTCGCCGCGGGACACGCGGCGCACCTTACCGTCATCACGCCCAACCGGCGCCTTGCGCAGGAGCTCGCGCGCGAGTTCGACGCGCGGCAGGCGGCCAAAGCGCTGAAAGTCTGGGAAACGGCGGACATCCTGCCGTTCTCCGCCTTCGCCGAGCGCCTCTACGAGGAAGCGCTCTATTCGGATCTCGCCGCGCGGCTGCCGCTCCTGCTCACCGACGCGCAGTCGCACGCGCTCTGGGAAGCGGCGATCCGCGCGAGCCGCTGGGGCGAGGCGCTGCTCGCCGTGCCGCAGGCGGCCGCCGACGCCGGGCGCGCGTGGGCGCTGGCGCAGGGCTGGAGGATCGCCGGCGCACTCTCGGGCTTTCCCGGCAACGACGACGCCGTCGCCTTCGCCGAGTGGGCGAAGGAGTATTCGAAGCGCTGCGCGAAGGACGGGCACATCGATGCAGCGCGCCTTGCAGACGTCGTCACACCTCTCCTCGAGGAATCCGCGCTGCGCAAGCCCGAGCTGCTCGTTGCCTACGCGTTCGAAGACACCACGCCGCAGGCGCGCGAATTCCTCGAGGCCTGCGCGAAGCAGGGCATCGAAGTCCGGACGTGCGCACCAGGGAAGAGAAAAGGCGAAGCCCAAAAGCGGGTGTTTCCTTCAGCCCGGGAGGAGCTGGACGCCGCCGCGCGGTGGGCGCGCGCGAAGCTGGAAGCGGGCACGAAGCGCATTGGCGTGGTGGTTCCCGAGCTGGGTTTGCGCAGGAAGGAAGTCGCGCGCGTCTTCGCGCGCAGCCTGCAGCCGGGCCACAACCTGCCGGATGCCGAACGGCGCGCGCTGCCCTTCAACATCTCGCTGGGCGCGCCGCTCGCCGACTACCCGCTGGTGCGCGCTGCGCTCTCATTGCTGGAGCTCGCCGCCGGTGAAGTTTCCTTCGAACAGGCCTCGCGCCT
>CAZAEG010000129.1:0-2805 GCA_964484035.1 uncultured Enterobacteriaceae bacterium
CAGCCGAACGCGAGCGAGCAGGACGTGCGCGAGGCGCTGGACGGCAACCTGTGCCGCTGCACCGGCTACCACAACATCGTGAAATCCATCATGGCGGGCTCGAAGGCCATGGCCGCTGGCAAGTAAGCAAAAGGAGGCGCCCCATGGGTGCACCGCTGATCGGCGCTCGCGTAGAGCGCAAAGAGGACTACCGCTTTCTCACCGGCGCCGGCCAGTACACCGACGACGTCACGCTGCCGCACCAGACCCACGCCGCGTTCGTGCGCTCGCCGCACGGCCACGCCAGGATCAAGTCGGTGAACAGCGCCAAAGCGAAAGCCGCGCCGGGCGTGCTCGCCGTGTACACGGGCGAGGACATCGCCGCCGCAAAGCTCGGGGGGCTGCCTTGCGGCTGGCTGATCACCGATGTCAACGGCCAGCCGATGAAGGAGCCGCCGCACCCGGTGCTCGCGCAGGGCAAGGTGCGCTACGTCGGCGACCAGGTCGCCGTGGTCATTGCCGAGACCCTGGACCAGGCGCACGATGCCGCCGAGTTGGTGCAGGTGGATTACGAAGTGCAGCCCGCGGTGGCGGACGGGCGTCTGGCGCGCGCCAAGGGCGCGCCGCAACTGCACGAGATCGCCCCGGATAACACCTGTTACGTGTGGGCGCTGGGCGACAAGGCCGCGGTGGACGCGTCCTTTGCCAAGGCGGCGCACGTCACCAAGCTCGACTTCGTCAACAACCGCCTCATCCCCAACGCCATCGAGCCGCGCGCGGCCATCGGCGCCTTCAACCGCGCCGACGACAGCTACACGCTGTACGTGGCCAACCAGAACCCGCACGTCGAGCGGCTGCTGATGACCGCGTTCGTCATGGGCCTGCCCGAGCACAAGGTGCGCGTGGTGTCGGGCGACGTCGGCGGCGGCTTCGGCTCCAAGATCTTCCTCTATGCCGAGGACGTGGTCGTCACCTGGGCGGCCAAGCAGCTCAACCGGCCGGTGAAGTGGACCGCGGACCGCTCGGAGTCCTACGTATCGGATGCGCACGGGCGCGACCACCACACGATCGCCGAGCTGGCGCTGGACAAGGACGGCAAGTTCCTTGCCATGCGCGTGAAGACCACGGCGAACGTGGGCGCCTACCTGTCGACCTTCGCCTCGGCGGTGCCCACGATCCTGTACGCGACGCTGCTCGCCGGGCAGTACACGACGCCGCTCATCTTTGTCGAGGTGACCGCGGTATTCACTAATACGGCACCGGTCGATGCATTACGCGGCGCCGGCCGGCCCGAGGCGGCCTACGTGGTCGAGCGCCTGGTGGAAACCGCCGCGCGCGAGCTGAAAATGGATCCGGCGGAGATCCGCCGCAAGAACTTCATCCGCAGCTTCCCCTACCAGACGCCGGTCGCGCTGCTCTACGACATCGGCGACTACGACGCGACGATGGATGCGGCGCAGAAGCTCGGCGACGTCGCCGGCTACCCGGCGCGCAAGAAGGCGTCGGAAGCCAAGGGCAAGCTGCGCGGCATGGGCTACGCCGCCTACATCGAGGCCTGCGGCATCGCGCCCTCCGCGGTCGCCGGGTCGCTCGGCGCGCGCGCCGGCCTGTTCGAGGCGGGCGAGGTCCGCGTGCACCCGACGGGCTCGGTGACGGTGTTCACGGGCTCGCATTCGCACGGCCAGGGCCACGAGACGACTTTCGCGCAGGTGGTCGCCGACCGGCTCGGCATGGCGATCGAAAACGTGGACATCGTGCACGGCGACACCTCCAAGGTCCTCTTCGGCATGGGCACTTACGGCTCGCGCTCGGCTGCTGTGGGCGGCACCGCCATCGTCAAGGCCCTCGACAAGATCATCGCCAAGGGCAAGAAGATCGCTGCGCACCTGCTCGAAGCCGCCGAAGGCGACATCGAATACGCGAACGGGGTTTTCAAAGTGAGCGGCACCGACAAGCAGAAGCTGTTCGGCGAAGTGGCTTTTGCCGCCTACGTGCCGCACAACTATCCGCACGACAAGCTCGAGCCCGGCCTGAACGAGAACGCGTTCTACGATCCCACCAACTTCACCTTCCCCGCCGGCACCTACGTGTGCGAGGTGGAGATCGACCCGGAGACCGGGGTGACCAAGGTCGACCGCTGGACCGCGGTGGACGACTTCGGCAAGATCATCAACCCGATGATCGTCGAGGGCCAGGTGCACGGCGGTCTCGCGCACGGCATTGGCCAGGCGCTCACCGAGGGCGCGAAGTACGACTCGACCGGGCAGCTGGTGACCGGCTCGTTCATGGACTACTGCATCCCGCGCGCCGACGACGTACCCATGTTCCAGGTGGACACGCGCGAGACGCCGTGCACGCACAACCCCCTCGGCGTGAAGGGCTGCGGCGAGGCGGGCGCCATCGGCGCGCCGGCGGCGCTGATCAACGCCATCACCGACGCGCTCGGCGTGAAGGACATCCCGATGCCGGCGACGCCGCAGACCGTGTGGCGCGCCCTGCAGCAGAAGAAAGCGGCCTGAGGAGAACACGATGCACGCATTCAACTACCACCGTCCCTCCAACGTGAACGACGCCGCGGCGCAGGCCGCGAAGAGCGCGGACGCCCGGGTGCTCGCCGGTGGCCAGACGCTGGTGCAGGCGATGAAGCTGCGGCTCGCGGCGCCCACGGACCTCATCGACCTCGGTATGATCAAGGAGCTCGCCGGCATCAAGGTGGACGCGAAGGCCGTCACCGTCGGCGCCATGACGCGCCATGCCGAGGTGGCGGACTCCGCCGAGGTGAAGAAGGCGATCCCGGCGCTCGCGGCGCTCGCCGCCATGATCGGC
>CAZAEG010000130.1:0-9653 GCA_964484035.1 uncultured Enterobacteriaceae bacterium
CACCTACGGCGCGGGCGGCGAGCTGCGCGTGGAGGATCCGCGCGTGCGCTGGGAGATCCTCGACGCGTGGCGCGCGGCGGCCGCCGAGTGCGGCATCGCGCCGATCAAGGTGTTCAACACGGGAGACAACACGGGCTGCGCTTATTTCCAGATGAACCAGAAGCGGGGCGTGAGGTGGAGCGCGACGAAGGCGTTCTTGCGGCCCGTGATGCACCGGAAGAATCTGACGGTTCTCACGGACGCTCATGTCACCCGATTGCAAATCGAAGGCAGAGCGGTCACCGGGGTTGAATATCGCACCGGCCGCGACTCGCGCTCCGCAAAAGCGTCGCGCGAGGTGATCCTCGCGGCCGGCGCGATCGGGTCACCCCAAATTCTGCAGTTGTCCGGCGTGGGTTCCGGGCCCTTGCTCCAATCGCTCGGCATTGCCGTTGTTCATGACCTGCCCGGCGTCGGCGAGAACCTCCACGACCACCTGCAGATCCGCATGCAGTACAAGGTGAGCGGCGTGAAGACGCTGAACCAGATGGCGAACAGCCTCTGGGGCAAGGCGGCGATGGGGCTGGAGTACCTCATGTTCCGCACGGGGCCGCTCACCATGCCGCCGTCGCAGCTCGGCGCGTTCGCCAGGAGCGACCCGCAGCAGCCCACCGCCAACATCGAATGGCACGTGCAGCCGCTCTCGCTCGACAAGTTCGGCGACCCGCTGCACCCGTTCCCGGCGATCACGCCGAGCGTGTGCAATCTGCGCCCGGCCTCGCGCGGCCGGGTGCGGGTGAAGTCGCCCGACCCTTTCACCTATCCCGAGATCAAGCTGAACTACCTGCAGGAGCCGGAGGACCGCAAAGTGGCGGCGGACGCGATGCGCGCCACGCGCCGCATCATGGCGGCGAAAGCGCTCGCCAGGTACCGGCCCGAGGAGCTGAAGCCGGGCGCGGCGGTGCAGTCGCAGGAGGCGCTGGAGCGCGCGGCGGGCGAGCTCGGCACCACCATCTTTCACCCGGTCGGCACCTGCGCCATGGGCAGCGTCGTGGACGCGCGCCTGCGCGTGCGCGGCCTCGAGCGGCTGCGCGTCATCGACGCCTCGGTGATGCCGCGCATCACCTCGGGCAACACCAACGCCCCGACCACCCTGATCGCCGAGATGGGCGCGCGCATGGTGCTGGCGGACGCCTAGGCGGCGTTCAGCGCCCAGTCGAAATCGGCGTAGCGCAGGCGCAAGCCCAGGCCGTGGCGCTCCGCGGCCGCGGCGATGTCGTCTCCCGGCATGCGCGCCAGCACGAACTCGAGCACCCCGCGCTTGCCGCCGAAATCCGCCGCATACCAGTCGAAGAGCTTGGGCACCACGAGGCTCGCCCGATCGGCCCCCAGGCGCACGTGCGCCGCGAGATAGTCGCAGGCGGCCCGCTCCAGGGAGCGGGTGAGGCTCCCGGCGGCGTACGCCGCCGGCGCCGGCGAGGAGCGGCAGGCCGAGTACATGGCGAAGTGCACGCGCTCGTCGAAGACGAAGGGCGCGAGCGCATGGCGCGGCTCGCCGCGGCGCAGCGGCTTCGCGCCGAACGCGAGGCGCGGCGCGTTCACGCGCAGCAGACCGTGCTCGATCTCGTCCAGCGAGAACACGTGCCCGCCGACCATGTATTGCGAGGCGGTGAAGAAATCGCCCACGGCGCGCACGCCGGCGAGCGCGCGCCGCGCGAGCACCGCGTGCAGCACGAGCGCGTTGTAGACGTTCAGCCAGAACGCCAGCCGCAGGCCGATGCCCAGGCCCGCGCAGTCGAAGTCGGCGAGCGCGCGCGCGGCCACCCGTATCTCGTCGAACTCTGGGGACTCCGCGAAGCGCGCGTAATCGAACGCGTGGCGCGCGGGGTCGTAGTGCGTCGCGCAGGCGCTGCTCAGGGCCGCGGCGAGCAACTGCGGCGCGTCGCTGCTCGCCGCGCGCCCGTACTGCTCGATGGGATTGAGCACCGGCATGGCGCGCCGCCGCCCGGCGGCTAGGGAGTTTCCTCCCCGTCGTCGTCCGGCGGCTCTTCCTGCGGCAGCGACAGCGTGCGCAGCCGGAAGCGCCCCTGGTAATCGAACAGCCACGTTTCCATGAAGGTCACGCTCTGCGCCCCGTTCATGAGCTTCATCGACGGGCGCGGCAAGGGCTCGGCCTGGCGCACGGTCTCGCGGGCGAGCGCTTCCAGCCACGGGTAGTGCCAGGGAGCGCGGTACAGCTCCAGCCGGCGCATCCCGCCGATGGCGTTGACTTCGGCGCGCATGACGATCACGGCACGCAGCGGATTGGGCGGCGGGCCCTCGAACACCATTCCAGGGTTGGCCGCATGCAGCGCGCGGGCAACCTCGCGCTGGTATTCCAGCAGCGTGGCGGCGCCCGACGCCCGCTCCAGCGGCAGCGAGGCCTCGGGCATGCTGTGATACGTCTTGGCCACCGGCGCCGGCGGCTGCGGTGCCGGCGTGCTGCAACCCGCGAGCAGGACGCACAGCGCCGCCAGGCCTTGAAAGCGGCGGCCGCGGCCCCCACCTTCCGCTACCATTGCACACCCTTCTGCGTGAAGCATGAGGAGAGATCTTAAATGAAGCGCGTCGTCCTGTTCTTGGCCACCAACATCGCGGTGCTGCTGGTCCTGTCCGTGGTCATCAGCCTGCTCGGCCTGGACCGCTGGCTCAGCGCCGAGGGCATCGACTACCGCGGGCTGCTCGCCTTCTCGGCGGTGCTCGGCTTCGGCGGCGCGCTCATCTCGCTCGCCATGTCCAAGACCATGGCCAAGTGGTCGACCGGCGCGCGCGTCATCGACGGCACCGAAGGCACCACCGAGTACTGGCTGGTGCAGACGGTGAAGAGCCTCGCCGCCAAGGCCGGCATCGGCATGCCGGAGGTGGCGGTGTACGAGGGTGCGCCCAACGCCTTCGCCACCGGGGCGTTCCGCAATTCGTCGCTGGTCGCGGTGTCGACCGGCCTGGTGCAGTCGATGAGCAAGGACGAGGTGGAAGCCGTGCTCGGCCACGAGATCGGCCACGTCGCCAACGGCGACATGGTGACGCTCACCCTGATCCAGGGCGTGGTCAACACATTCGTCGTGTTCCTGTCGCGCGTGGTGGGCTTTTTCGTGGACAAGGCGATCTCCCGCACCGAGCGCGGCATCGGCCCAGGGTTCTACATCACGGTCATCGTCTGCCAGATCGTGTTCGGCATCCTCGCTTCGGTGATCGTCGCCTGGTTCTCACGCCAGCGCGAGTTCCGCGCCGATGCGGCCTCGGCCGGCCTGCTCGGCACTCCGCGCCCCATGATGAACGCGCTGGCGCGCCTGGGCGGTCTCGAGCCGGGTGCGCTGCCGGCATCGATTCGCACGGCGGGCATCACCGACAAGCCCTCGGGCTTCGCCGCCCTGTTCTCGACGCACCCGCCGGTCGAGGAGCGCATCGCCGCGCTGCAGGCGCAAACCGCCGCCCAGGCCTAGCCGCGTACGGTGGGCTAGCGGCCCACCGTACTGATACGATTCCGGCCATGAAAGTCGGGATCGTCGGCGTGAGCGGCTACGGCGGAGCCGAACTGCTGCGGCTCTGCGCCGGGCACCCCGCGTTCGAGATCGCCTACGTCGGCGGCGAGTCCAGCGCCGGCCAGGCGCTCGCGCAGCGCTTCCCGGCGCTCGCCGGCCATGCCATCGGCAGGCTCGTCATCGAGCCCTTCACACCGGAGAAAATCACCGGCATCGAGCTGCTGTTCGCGTCGCTGCCCACCGGCAAGTCGCGCGCGCCGCTCGCGAAGGTGGCGCAGGACATCCGCATCGTCGACGTGGGCGGCGACCACCGCTTCGTGGAGGGCTGGACCTACGGGCTTACCGAGCTGCCCGGGCAGCGTGAGAGGATCCGCGGCGCCGCGCGCATCGCCAACCCCGGCTGCTACCCGGCGGCGGCACTGCTGGCGCTGGCCCCGCTGCTCAAGGAAGGCCTGATCGAGCCCGAGGGGATCGTCATCGACGCGAAGAGCGGCATCACCGGCACGGGGCGCGGCGGCGCGAGCGACTTCGGCTATGCCGAGACCAACGAGGACCTTTTCGCGTACGGGCTGGAAGCGCACCCGCATGTGCCCGAGATGGAGCAGGCGCTGGCGCAGATCGCGGGCCGCAAAGCGACGGTCGCCTTCACGCCGCACCTCGTGCCGATGACGCGCGGCATCCTCGCCACCTGCTACGCGCGAGCGCGCGGCGCCGCGGACGCGAAGCGCCTGTACGCGGCGGCCGAGGCCGCCTATCGCGCCGAGCCGTTCATCAAGGTGGCGCCCCTGGACAAGGGCCGCAGCGCGCACACCGCCTGGGCCACCGGCTCGAATCTCGCGTTCCTGTCCTACGCCGTGAACGCGCGCACCGGCCTCGTGGTGGCGCTCGGCGCCATCGACAACCTCGGCAAGGGCGCATCCGCCCAGGCGGTGCAGAACGCCAACCTGATGACCGGGCAGCCCGAGACCGCCGGCCTCGCCGGCCTGCCGCTCTGGCCCTAGACCACGCAGCGTCGCGCCGCTGGGTCGACACCCTGCTGGCGTGGTACTTCGTGACGGTCTGGGGCTCGGGCTACCTCGCCACCAAGATCGGCATCCAGTACGCGGCGCCGTTCACGTTCCTGTCGCTGCGCTACGCCTTCGGGCTCGCCTGCCTGGTGCCGGTCCTGATCCTGATGCGCCCACCCTGGCCGGCCACGCCGCGCGAACTGGCGCACGTCGTCGCCGCGGGCCTGCTGATGCACGGCATCCAGCTCTCCGGCAGCCACTACGCGCAGTACCTCGGCCTCTCGGCCGGCGTCGTGGCGCTCATCCTTTCGGTGCAGCCGCTGCTCACGGCGCTGGTGGCCAAGCGCTGGATGCGCGAGCGGCTCGCGCCGCGGCAGTGGACCGGCATCGCGCTCGGGCTGACGGGCGTGCTGCTCGTCGTCTGGCACAAGATCGACGTGCGCGAGATGACGCTCGGCGCGCTCATCGCGCTCGTGGTGTCGCTCGCCGGCGTTACCGCGGGCACGCTCTACCAGCGCGTGTTCTGCCCGGCGGTGAATCTCTACAGCGCCGCCTGGATCCAGTTCGCCGCCTCGCTGCTGCTCCTCGCGCCGCTTGCCTTCGCTTTCGAGGGCGCGCGCGTGCAATGGTCGTGGGCGCTCGCCGGCTCGATCGCGTTCCTGGTGATCCTCGCCTCGATCTTCGCCGTCAACGCGCTGCACACGCTGATGCGCCACGGCCAGGCCACCAAGGTGACCAGCATCCTCTACCTGACGCCGATTGTCGCGGTGGTGCTCGAATACCTGCTGTTCGGCGTGGTGCCGAGCGCGCTCACGTTCGCGGGCATCGCCGTCACCTGCGCGGGCGTGGCGCTGGTGACCGCGCGCGCCGGGCGGCCGGCGGCGGCGTGACGCTGCGCCTCGTCATCCTCCTCACCGTTCTCGCGCACGTGGGGTTCGTCGGCAGCCGCGTCACGGTGTCGCTGCACGCCATTGCGCTCGGCGCGACGCCGCTTACCGTGGGCATGCTGATGTCGCTGTACGCCGCGCTGCCGATGCTGGCGGCCGTGCATGCCGGGCGACGCATCGACCGCGGCGGCGCGGCCGGCCCGATGCTCGCCGGGCTGCTGACGGTATCGGCCGGCGTGCTCCTGCCGGCCGTCTGGCCGAGCCTCGCAGCGCTCTATCTTGCCGCGACGCTGATCGGCATGGGCTTCCTTTTCGTCCACGTGGCGCTGAACAACGTCGCCGGCGCGCTCGCCGCGCCCGAGCAGCGCGCGGCGAGCTTCGCCTGGCTCGCGCTCGGCTTCTCCATCGGCGGCTTCTTCGGGCCGCTGGTGGCCGGCTTCGCCATCGACGGCCTCGGGCATCGCCTCGCCTTCTTCGTGCTCGCCGCCTTCCCGGCGATCGCGGCCGCGATCTTGTGGCGGCGCCGGCGTCGGGTGCCGGCGCACGTGGCGCCGAAGGCGGCCGGCGAGCGCCACCTCGCCGACCTGCTGCGCGACGTGCGCCTGCGCCATGCCTTCATCGCCAGCGCCGTGCTGGCGATGGGCTGGGACCTCTACGCCTTCGTGGTGCCGATCTACGGCACGCGCATCGGCCTGTCGGCCTCGCTCATCGGCGTCGTCATGGGCAGCTTCTCGGCGGCGACCTTCGCCGTGCGCCTCGCGCTGCCGGCGCTCGCGGGCCGCGTGCGCGAGTGGCCGATGGTGGTGGCGGCGATGACGGTCGCGGGCGCCGCCTACGCCCTGTTTCCCCTCGCGCAAAGCGTCGCCCCACTGATCGCGCTGTCGTTCGTGCTCGGCCTCGGCCTGGGATGCGCGCAGCCCTTCATCATGACGCTGCTCTATGCCGCGTCGCCCCCCGGTCGCCAGGGCGAGGTGATCGGCATACGGACCACGATGCTCAGCGCCAGCCACACCGTCCTGCCCCTCGTCATGGGCGCGCTCGGAGCGGCGCTCGGCATGGCGCCGGTGTTCTGGACGATGGCGGCGGTGCTGCTGGCCGGCGGCGGCTTTGCGTGGTGGCGGGTAAAATGACTCGACCCATGCGCCGCGTCGCCCTGTCGCACTTCCTCATCCAGCGCCAGCGCGCGGGCAAGATCAACGCCGACCTGCGCCTGCTGATCGAGACCGTGGCGCGCGCCTGCAAGGCGATCAGCACGCGCGTCAACAAGGGGGCGCTCGCGGACGGCTACGGCGGTGCCGGCACCCAGAACGTGCAGGGCGAGGCGGTGCAGAAGCTCGACATGCTCTCCAACGAGATCCTGCTGGAGGCGAACGAATGGGGCGGCAACCTCGCCGCGCTCGCCTCCGAGGAGATGGAATTGCCGCACCCCATACCCACGCACTTCCCGAAGGGCGAATACCTGCTGCTGTTCGACCCGCTCGACGGCTCCTCCAACATCGACGTCAACATCTCCGTGGGCACCATTTTCTCGGTGCTGCGCTGCCCGAAGATGGCCGACGGCAGTCTGTGCGAGGCGAATGAAGCCGCGTTCCTGCAGCCGGGGCGCACGCAGGTGGCGGCCGGCTTCGCCGTGTACGGGCCGACCACGGTGCTCGTGCTCACCGTGGGCGACGGCGCGCACGGCTTCACGCTGGACCGCGAGACCTTCACCTTCGTCCTCACGCACCCCGACATCCGCATTCCGGCGGACACCGCCGAATTCGCCATCAACGTTTCCAACCAGCGCCACTGGGAGGCACCGGTGAAGCGCTACATCGAGGAGTGCCTCGCCGGCAAGGACGGCCCGCGCGGCAAGGACTTCAACATGCGCTGGGTCGCCTCGATGGTGGCGGACGTGTTCCGCGTCCTCTACCGCGGCGGCATCTTCATGTACCCGCGCGACGCGAAGCATACGCATGGGCGCCTGCGCCTCATGTACGAGGCGAACCCGATGGGCTTCATCGTCGAGCAGGCGGGCGGCGCGGCCACCGACGGGCGCACGCGCATCCTCGACCTGCAGCCCAAGGGTCTGCACCAGCGCGTGGCGGTGGTCCTCGGGTCGAAGAACGAGGTGGAGCGCGTGGCTTCGTATCACGGCTGACGGTATCGCCGGTTTTTTTGCCTTTAACTACATCTCGCCTTTTCCGGCCGGAAGATTCA
Organism: uncultured Enterobacteriaceae bacterium; assembly: GCA_964484035.1. Taxonomy (GTDB): domain Bacteria; phylum Pseudomonadota; class Gammaproteobacteria; order Burkholderiales; family SG8-39; genus JAABQT01. The sequence continues at coordinate 7,594 of CAZAEG010000130.1, forward strand.
CCCGGCCGGAAAAGGCGAGACGCATTTAAAGGCAAAAACCGGAGGCGGAAAGGAAAAGGCCGGGAGCTCGCGCCGCCCGGCCTTCTCGGGACTCCCCTGAATTCGGTTACTTGAGGTGCTTGCTGACCAGCTTGGTCATTTCGAACATCGACACCTGCGACTTGCCGCCGAACACGGCCTTCAGCTTGTCGTCGGCGTTGATCATGCGGCGGTTCTTCTTGTCCTGCAGGCCGTTGCGCTTGATGTAGCCCCAGATCTTCTTGGTCACTTCGGTGCGCGGCTGCGCGCTCGAGCCGATGACCGCCGCGAGCGACGCGCTCGGATTCATCGCCTTCATGAACGCTGCATTCGGCTTGCGCTTCTTACCCGCCTTCTTCGCCTTCTTCTTCGCCATCGTGATTCTCCTCTGATCGGTACGGAACTCTAGAGATCCGGATATTGCCGCCGCGGTGCGGCGGTGAGCGAAAGATGCCGAATCCAGAGGGGCATGTCAATGTCTGCGGCCGAGGTTGGCGTAATATTTTTGCTGCATGACGCGCGGCGCCGCGCGTGTCGCTTTCTGCGCACACGCGCGCATGCGGCGCTTTGCGCCCTGCGCCGCGGCTGCGCCGCCGTGCGCAGCAACCCGCTGATTTCCGCGTTCATTCTTATAGAATGGCCGCCATGAACGTCGCCGATCTGCGCCAGGAATACATGCGCATGGGCCTCGCGGAAGCGCAGGCGCATGCCGATGCCCTGGTTCAGTTCGAGCGCTGGTTCCGCGACGCACGGGCGGCCGAGCTGCCGCTCGCCAATGCCATGACGCTGGCCACCGTCTCCGCCTCGGGCGCGCCGACCGCGCGCGTCGTGCTGCTCAAGGGGCTGGAGCGCGGCGGCTTCGTGTTCTACACGAACTACCGCAGCCGCAAGGCACGCGAGCTGGCGGCGCAGCCGCACGCCTGCCTCGTGTTCCTCTGGTCGGATCTCGAGCGCCAGGTGCGCATCGAGGGCCGGGTCGAGCCGGTACCGCCGCAGGACTCCGACGCCTACTACGCCAGCCGCCCGCTCGGTGCGCGCCTCTCGGCCTGGGCCTCCGCGCAGAGCGAGACGGTCGCCGATCGCGCCGCGCTCGAGCGCGCGCTCGAGGCGATGCGCGTCAAGTACGGCGAGCAGCCGCCGCGCCCGCCGCATTGGGGCGGATTCCGCCTCGTGCCGGAGGCGATCGAGTTCTGGCAGGGCCGCGCCGACCGGCTGCACGATCGCCTGCTCTACCGCCGCGCCGCCGGGGGCTGGTCGATTGAGCGACTCGCTCCCTGAGCCGGTGCTCGCGTTCCTGCACGGCGCCGGGCTCGCCGCGCCGGGCGAGGCGCCCGCCGCCACCGCGCTCACCGGCGGCGTGTCCTCGGACATCTGGAAGGTGGAGTTGCGTGCCGGTCCGGTGTGCGTGAAGCGCGCGCTGCCGCGACTGCGCGTGGCCGAGCTGTGGGAAGCGCCCGTCGGGCGAAATCGCTACGAATGGCGCTGGATGCAGGTCGCGGCGCGCATCGCGCCGGGCTGCGCGCCGCGCGTGCTGGCGCACGACGAGGCGGGCCTGTTCGCGATGGAATACCTGGATGCCGGACGCTATCCCCTGTGGAAGCACGAGCTGCGCGCGGGCCGCGCGGCGCATGCATTCGCCCGGCAGGTCGGCGAGCGCCTGGCGCGCATTCATGCCGCCACGGCGGGCGATGCGCGCATGGCCGCGGAATTCGCCACCGACGCAGGCTTTCATGCCATCCGCCTCGAGCCTTACCTGCTCACCGCCGCGCGCCGCCACGCCGACGTCGCCCCGCAACTGCTGCGGCTCGCCGAGCGCACGGCGGCCACGCGCACCGCGCTGGTGCACGGCGACGTCAGCCCCAAGAACATTCTCATCGGTCCGCAAGGTCCTGTGTTCCTCGACGCGGAATGCGCCTGGTACGGCGATCCGGCATTCGACCTCGCCTTCTGCCTGAACCACCTGCTGCTGAAGTGCCTGTGGGTGCCGGGCGCGTCGGATCGCTTCATGGCGTGCTACGACGCGCTTGCCGCCGGCTACCTGT
>CAZAEG010000131.1:0-13715 GCA_964484035.1 uncultured Enterobacteriaceae bacterium
GCACCACTGCGCGCCTGCAGTTGTCGTTCAAGTACCGGCTGTTCGACCGCGACATGGGCTGGGGCAGCGACCAGCCCTGGCTGGCGGATTTCTACATCGGCTACACGCAGAATTCGATCTGGAACCTGTCGGAGGAATCCAGGCCGTTCCGCGATTCCAGCTACCGGCCCTCGGTGTTCTGGCTGTGGCGGCGCACCGACCACAAGACCTGGATCGACGGGCTGGGCGCCGGCTTCGAGCACGAATCGAACGGCCAGGACGGGCCCGGCTCCCGCTCCATCAACATCCTGTTTGTGCGGCCGGAATGGCATCACGAATTCGCCGACGGCGCGCGCCTGGAGTTCGCGCCGAAGCTGTACCGCTACCTCGACAAGGACGAGAACCCCGACATCCAGCGCTACCGCGGTTATGTCGACTGGCGCCTGCGCTACGGCGACCGCGAGCGCACCTGGAGCGCGCTGGCGCGTGCCGGCACTGCGGGCAAGGGCAGCCTGCAGGTGGATTTCGCGCAGCGCACGCGCGTGCTTATCTTCGGCCAGCTCTCGGGCTACCTGTACGTGCAGTTCTTCGCCGGCTACGGCGAGGACATCCTCGACTACAACGTGCGGCGCAAGTCGCAACTGCGCCTGGGCTTCGCCATCGTGCCCTAGCGGCGCGCGCTCAGGTCGTCGACGGCCGCCAGGTGTAGGGCACGGGGCTGGTCGAGCGCAGCACGCGTATCATGCGCAGCGCCGCTTCGCGCCCGCGGTAGTAGCCCGGCACGACGATGGTCTCGTCGAAGCCCATGGCGCGGTAGAAGCCGCGCGCGGCCTCGTTGCCGGCGCGCAGCTCCAGGTGCACGCTGGCGATGCCGGCGACGCGCGCCGCTTCCACCAGCCAGTCGACCAGGCGCCGCCCGATGCCCATGCGCCGCTGCGTGGGCCGCACGGCGAGCAGCACCAGATGCGCGCGCTCGTCGCCGAACTCCATGATGGCGAAGCCGGCGATGCGGCCGCGGTCGCAGGCCACCGGCGTCAGCGTCTCCGGGTCGCGGATCGCCTTCAGCACGCGCCCGGCATCGTACTTCCAGCCCAGCCCCGATTCCACCAGGTCGCGCGACATGAGCGCGATCGCCTGTGCGTCGCGCTGCCCGGCGAGCCTGACCGAAATGGCGTGCGCGGTCATGCAGGAAGTCTAATCGCAATCGCGCCACGTTGTCATTGGCCGGCCACGCTTGCGAAGCGCTGGCGGATGCGAACCGCGCGCTCCAGCCCGTCCGCGGCTTCGAGCACCTTCAGGCGCAGGTCCGGTTCGACACGGCCGCCGAGGAAGCGCTGCACTGCGGCGAGCGCCTGCGCGTCCGTCTGGCCGGCAAGAAACGCGCCCAGCCAGTGCTCGACGAAAAAGATCTTGCGCCGGCGCTTGAGCTCGGGCAGCTGCGCCAAGGCCGCGCCGAGCAGGGGCGCGGTGTACGCCGCGTGCTCCGGCGCGTTGAACGGCGCGAGCGCCTCCTCGATCCAGCTCTCGGGCAGGTCGGCGTCGCGCGTGAAGCGCCGGAACATGGCGCGCTTGGCCTCGGCGTCGGCGAGCGCCGCCGAGGCGGCGAAGGCGTAGCGGCGCGCGTTGTCGCCGCGCTCCGCGGCGGCGGCTTCGGCGAGCAGCCGGGGCCCGTCGGGGTCGGCGCGCACCAGCAGACGCGCGATGAGGCGGAAGCGGTCGCGCTCGCCGAGCTCCAGGCCGGGCGCGGCGAGCGAGCCTTCGAGCAGGCGCTTCAGATCGGCGAGCGCCGCGCCCGACCAGGCGAGCGCCACGAAGGCGCGCAGCATCAGGCGGCGGCGGCTCTCCGGCCCCTCGCCCAGCGCCGCGCCGAGGAGGGTGCGCTCGATCCGCGGCGCCTGGTGGTCGCGCTGCGCATCCGAAAAATAGCGCCGGAAGGCGCCTTCCACGCGCGCGAGCAGCCCGGCGAGGATCACGTCGTCGCTTTCCTCGGGGACGAGCGCCAGCGCGAAGTCGACGAAGGCCGCGGGATCAAGCTCGGCGTCGCGCACGCTCTCCCACAGCGCTTCGACGAGCTGCGCGCGCAGCAACCCGTCGGGCAGCGCGCGCGGCTCGGCGAGCAGCGCGTCGCGGCTCGCGGCGTCGAGCAGGAAGCGCCCGTAGCCGAAGTCGCCCGCGTTGGCGTAGCGCCAGCGCACCACGCGCGCGCCCGCGGCACCGGTGACCGCCGCGGACGCATGCTCGAGCCGCACCTCGGAGGTGACGACGCTGCCGTCGACCGCCGCCGCGGCGACCACGAGCTTCTGCGGCCACACGCCGCCCGCGCCCGACGCGTCCTCCTGGACCAGCTGCACGCCGCCCGCCGTCTGGCGCAGCGTCACGGTGGGCAGCCCGGGGCGCTGCACCCAGGCCGCCGCCCAGGCCCGCAGGTCGCGGCCCTCGACGCGCTCGAAAGCGCGCACCAGGTCGCTCCAGTCCGCGGCGCCATAGGCGTGGCGCTGCAGGAAGTCGCGCATCGCGCGCCGGAACACGTGCTCGCCGAGATAGAACTCGGCCTGGCGCAGCACCGCGGGCCCCTTCGAGTACACGATCGAGCCGTAGGCGGACTTGGCCGCCGAAAGATTGGCGAGCGGCTGGCGCAGCGCCGTCGTGCCCGGCGTCGCGTCGGTGCGGTAGGCGCCCGTCTTCAGCGCATGAAACGCGCTCCAGGGCTCGAGCTCCGGCACGATCCCGGCGGCCGCCTTCGTGGCCATGAAATTGGCGAAGCCCTCCTTCAGCCACAGGTCGTCGAACCAGCGCATGGTGACGAGGTTGCCGAACCACTGGTGCGAGGTCTCGTGGAAAATGAGCTGCGCGCGCCGCAGCAGGTCGGGGCGGCTCGGCGGGTCGGGGAACAGGATTGACTGCTCGTTCAGGAACGTGGCGCCGGCGTGCTCCATGCCGCCATAGGCCAGCTCGGGCACCAGCACCAGGTCGTACTTGGCGAACGGAAAGCGCCGCCCGAACTCCGCCTCGAAGAAGGCGAGCGCCAGGCGGTTGAGCCTCAGCACCTCGTCGGCGTGCTCGCGCGCGCGCGCCAGCTGCGAGCGGCGCACGAACAGGCGCACCGGCTCGCCCTCCTGCGTCAGGACCTCGAACGGCCCGGCGGCGAAGGCGAACACGTAGGTCGAGATCGGCTCGGTCTCGGCGAAGCGCACGCGGCCCGGGGCCTCCTCGAGCGACGGCGCGTTCGATATCGCGCGCCAGCCCCGCGGCAGGCCGAGCGCGAGGCGAAAGCGCGCCTTGAGGTCGGGCTGGTCGAAGCAGGGAAACACGCTGCTCGCGTCCGCGGGCGCGAACAGCGAATACACGTAGCTCGAGCGGTCCTCGCGGTCGCGATACAGCGTGAGCGCGCTGCCCGCGACGGCGATCGGCGCGCTGAAGGCGAGCTCGATGCGGTTGCGGCCGCGCTGCAATGCCGCGCGCGGCACGACCAGGTGCTGCCTTTGCTGCCGCGCCCGCGCCGGCTTGCCGTTCACGCGCAGGCCGCGCACCGGGGAACCGCGCCAGTCGAGCACCAGGTCGACGCGGCGCGCGAGCGTCACCTGCAGTTGCAGCGTGCCGCTCGCGCGCCGGCGGCGCGGGTCGATGCGCAGCTCCAGCGCATACGCCGGATCGCGGTAGTGCTGCGCGCGCCAGCGCGCGAGCTCCAGCGACACGCCGGGCTCGAGGCGCGGCGGCGCCTGGCCCGAGGCAGCGGGAACGTGGGCCGCGAGCAGAACCAGGAGGGCAGCGCCGGCTCGCATGCCGCGCGCGGCCGCCCGCTCAGCGATCGAGGCGCGCGAACAGCACGGGCGCCACCACGAGCAGCGCCACGAGCAGCATGACGCTCGCCGGTGCCCGCAGGGCGAGGAGCGCGAGCGGCACGGCGACGAAGACCGCACCCAGCAGCCACGGCATGCGCGGCACGCGTCCAAGCTCCGCGCCGAGCTTGCGCTTCAGCCAGCGCGCGAGCTTGCCGGGGGCCGGCCCGGCGCGGTGCCCGAGCGCGCGCGCGAGCGAGCGCTCCTCCAGCCACGAGAAGTACACCAGGCTCAGCACGAACAGGCTGCAGATCAGCATCAGGGGCGCGAGCAGCAGGCCGAGCAGTGCCGCCACCGCGTTCGTCCCCACGAGCACCACGATTGGCGTCAGACCGCAGGCGATTGCCGCGGCCACCACCAGCAGGAACGCCGGCGCCACCAGTCGCAGCCGGGCCGCGAGGTAGTCGCGGAAGGCATCCAGCTCCCGGTAGCGCCGCACCAGCCCGGCGGCGTCGTCCAGCGGCCCGAGGAGCTGCTGGCCGAGCCACTGCGGCACGGACACCTGCGTTTGCGTCGTTGCCATGCCCCGCCTCCTTCCCTGTCAGGAAATGCAAGAGCAGCATACGGAAGTCCCGGCCGAAAATCCGGGAAAAAATGCGCACCCGCGGCCTCCTCGCTTAGACTTGCGGCCCATGCGACCTAACCTCATCGTGATCCTGATCGACGACCTGCGCCACGACGAGTTCGGCGCCGGCGGCCACCCCTACATGAAGACACCGCACATCGATCGGCTCGCCGCGGAGGGGGTGCTGTTCGAGCGTGCCTTCCACACCACGCCGATCTGCTCGCCGAACCGGGCTTCGATCGTCACCGGCCAGTACGCGAGCCGCCACGGCATCATCGACAACGTGGCGCGCGACGCCATGAGCCACCGCCTGCCGAATTATCACCTCGCGCTGCAGAAGCTCGGCTACGAGACCGCGCACGTCGGCAAGTGGCACATGGGCAACGACGGCATGCCGCGTCCCGGCTACCACCATTGGGTGAGCTTCGACGGGCACGGCAGCCTCGTCGACCCGACGCTGAACATGAACGGCGGCTACGAACAGCGCTCGGGCTACATGACCGACCTCCTCAACCAGGAGGCGCTCGCCTACGTCGAGCGCCGCCGCCACAAGCCGTTCGCGCTTTTCTTTGCGCACAAGGCCGTGCATCCCGATGCGCACCAGGCCGCCGACGGCACGCTCGACATGTCGCGCTTCGGCGGCTACCTCCCGGCCGAGCGGCATCGCGGCCTTTACGCCGACGGGGTGTTCCCGAAGAAGCCGAACATGCGCCCGGCGCGCGAGCTGCTGAAGCAGGCGCCCGCGTGGACCGACGCCTTCGAGCTGAAGGGCGGCGAGCGCTCGCGCGCGCTGCTCGACGCGATCCAGGCCGGCTCGCAGGAGGAAATCCGCCAGCGGGCGCGCATGATGGCCTCGGTGGACGAGGGGGTGGGCATGCTGCTCGAGGCGCTCGCGCGCAAGCGGCAGCTCGACGATACGCTGGTCCTGTTTCTCGGCGACAACGGTTACTTCTTCGGCGAGCACGGCCTCGGGCCCGAGCGGCGCTTCGCGTACGAGGAGGGCATCCGCTCGCCCTTCGTGCTGCGCTACCCGCGCAAGGCAGAAGGCGGCACGCGCAATCGCGACCTCGTCATCTGCCAGGACATCGCGCCCACGCTGATCGAGCTCGCCGGCGGCAGGCCGGGGCCGCAGGTGCAGGGACGCTCGCTCGCGCCGCTGCTCGCGGGGCGGCGCAAGGGCTGGCGCAAATCGTTTCTCGTCGAGTACTGGGCGGAGCAGGCGATGCCCTGGCTCGTGGGCATGACCTACAAGGCGGTGCGCACCGACCGCTACAAGCTCGTTCACTGGGTGAACCGCGACGCCGCGGGCGAGCTGGACGAGCTCTACGACCTGGCGCGCGACCCCTGGGAGCTGAGGAATCTGGCGCGCGGCACGCGCCACGCCACCGTGCGCGCGCGCCTGCGCCGCGAGCTGCGCAAGCTGGTCGCCGACGCGGCCGGCCTGTAGCCGCAGGAATCAGGGAGGCTGCCTTGGAATCGATCGATCGTCCCACCATCCAGCGCTCGGCCATCGACCTCGCCGAGGACGTCAAGCTGCGCGCGCCGCAGGGCGCGGCCGAGAAGCTCGCGCACTACGGCGGCGCCGAGGTCGCCGCCGTGCTGCTCAAGCTCTCGCCCGGCTTCACGCAGGACGTGCTCACCTACCTGCCGGCCGAGACGCGCGAGCGCGCCCTCGCCGCCGCGCCGGTGGAGATCGCGCGGCAGTGGCAGCGCAACGCGCTCTACGAGGAAGGCGCCGTCGGCCGCATGATGGAGCCGCTGTACGCGGCGTTCCCGCCGCAGGCCACCGTCGGACAGGCGGTCGAGGCGCTGCACGAGCTGGTGAAGCATGCGTTCATCACCTACATCTACGTCGTCGACGAGGACGAGCGGCTGCTCGGCATCGTCACCATGCGGGACCTCCTGTTCAACGAGCGCGCGCGGGCGCTGCGCGACGTGATGCTCACCGACGTCTTCGCGCTGCACGCGCCGACGCCGCTCGACGAAGCGATGAAGCAGGTGCTCGATCGGCACTACCCGGTGTATCCGGTGGTCGACGCCGAGAACCGCATCCGCGGGCTGGTGCGCGGCCAGAGCATGTTCGAGGCGCGCGCCTTCGACATCGCGGCGCAGCCCGGCAGCATGGTCGGCGTGGAGAAGGAGGAGCGCATGGGCACGCCCTGGCAGCGCAGCCTCATCATGCGCCATCCGTGGCTGCAGCTGAACCTGCTCACCGCGTTCCTCGCAGCGGCGGTGGTCGGCATCTTCCAGGACACCATCGACCGCCTGGTGATCCTGGCCCTGTTCCTGCCGGTCCTCGCCGGCCAGTCGGGCAACACCGGATGCCAGGCGCTCGCGGTGACGCTGCGCGGCATGACCATCGGCGAGCTCAAGCCGGGCTCGGAGCGCGCTCTGATCACCAAGGAGGCGGGCCTCGGCATGCTGAACGGTGCGGGCGTCGGTCTGGTGGCGGCGATCGGCATGTACGTCACGGCGAGCAGCCAGAGCTCGGCGCACCCCTTCCTGCTCGCCTTCGTCGTGTTCATCGCCATGATCGGCTCCTGCGTGGCGAGCGGGCTCTCCGGCGCCATGGTGCCGCTCACGCTGAAGCGCCTGGGCTTCGACCCCGCCACCGCCTCCAGCATCTTCCTCACCACCGCCACCGACGTGGTGAGCATGGGGATGCTGCTCGGCCTGGCGGCGCTGCTGATTTAAAAAGGGGACAGACCCCATTATTCCGCTCTGCGGAAAAATGAGGTCTGTCCCTGTTTATGCCTTTGGTCTACCATGCGTCGAGCAGTGCGGCCGAGGGAGGTCGACATGCAAGTCAAGGAAATCCTGCGCGTCAAGGGCAACCGGCTGCTGACCATCGAGCCGTCGGGCCGCGCGGTGGACGCGGTGAAGACCATGTCGGAGCAGAATCTGGGCTCGCTCATCGTGCTCGAGCAGGAGCGCATGGTCGGCGTGCTGACGTTCCGCGAGGTCCTGCAGGCGCTGGCGCAGCGCAGCGGCACGCTCGGCGATGTGCGCGTCGCCGACGTCATGGTGCGCGATCCGGTAACCGCGACTCCCGACATGGAAGTGAACGATCTGCGGCGCACCATGCTCGATTCGGGCGCGCGCTACCTGCCGGTGGTGCAGGACGCGAAGCTCCTCGGGGTGATCTCGTTCCGCGACGTCGCCAAGGCGGTGCTCGAGGAGCAGGACTTCGAGAACAAGATGCTGAAGGGATACATCAAGAATTGGCCCGCGTAGGAAGTTTCTCCTCGGCGCCTCGGCGCTAGCGCTCGCCGCGGCCGGCGCCGTCTGGCGCTGGTGGCCCGAGCAGGGCATGTGGAATCCCTGCCTGGCGCGCCTGCCGCGGCGCCTGGCCGAGCACGAGCTGGTGCGCTCGGCCTGGCAGGGGCTCGACCCCGCCCAGGTCTGGGACACGCACGCGCACCTCGTCGGCACGGGCGATTCGGGCAGCGGCGTGGTCGTCAATCCGCGCATGGAAAGCCTGCTCAATCCCGCCGAGTACGCGCGGCGCCTGTTGTTCCTCAACGCGGGCTGCGTGCACGATGCACCGGGCAGCGTCGATCGCGCTTACGTCGAGCGGATCCTGAATCTCATGGACGGCATGCGCCCGGGGGCGAAGATCGTGCTGTTCGCCTTCGACCGCGTGCACGACGAGCGCGGCGCGGTGCAGTGGGACCGCACCGGCTTCTACGTTCCGAATGCCTACGCGCGCGACACGGCGCGCGCGCACCCGCAGGTGTTCGAGTGGGTGGCCTCGGTCCACCCTTACCGCGCCGACTGCGTCGAGGCGCTCGAGCGCGCGAAGGCCGAAGGCGCGCGCGCCGTGAAGTGGCTGCCGGCGGCGATGGGCATGGATCCGGCCTCGCCGCGGTGTGACCGCTTCTACGCGGCGGCGGCGCGCCTCGCGCTGCCGGTCATCTCGCACGCCGGGCTGGAGCGCGCGGTGATGGGAACCGACACGCAGGACTACGGCAACCCGCTCCGGCTGCGCCGCGCGCTGGATGCGGGCGTGCGCGTGGTGGTGGCGCACTGTGCGTCCCTCGGCCGGGACCGCGATCTCGACCAGGGCCCGGGCGGTCCGCACGTGGACAGCTTCGAGCTGTTCGCGCGCCTGATGCAGGAGCCGCGCTACGCCGGCCGCGTTTTCGGCGACATCTCCGCGATGACGCAGGTAAACCGCGCCGGCGGATCGCTCGCGCGCGTGCTCGAGCGCGAAGAGTGGCACCCGCGGCTGCTGAACGGCTCGGACTACCCGCTGCCCGGGCTGATGCCGATTTTCTCGGTCGAGTACATCGTCTCGCTCGGCCTGCTGGACGCGGCGGCGGCGCCGGTGATCGCGGAGATCCGCGCGCACAATCCGCTGCTGTTCGACTTCGTGCTCAAGCGCAGCCTGCGCGCGAACGGCACGGCGTTCGCCGCCAGCGTGTTCCAGACGCGGCGCTTGTTCGAAGGCGCCGTGTAGAATCTTCGGCATGTCCGGCAACAGCTTCGGCACGCTGTATTGCGTGACCTCGTTCGGCGAATCGCACGGCCCGGCCTACGGCGGCGTCGTCGACGGCTGCCCGCCGGGGCTCGAGCTGTCGGTGGCCGACCTGCAGGACGAGCTCGACCGGCGCAAGCCCGGCAGCTCGCGCCACGTCACGCAGCGGCGCGAGAGCGATGCGGTGGAGATCCTTTCCGGGCTGTACGAGGGCCGGACCACCGGCACGCCGATCGGCTTCCTGGTGCGCAACGAGGATGCGCGCCCGCAGGACTACGCGGCCATCGCGCAGACGTTCCGCCCGGGCCACGCCGACTACACCTACTGGCAGAAGTACGGCGTGCGCGACCCGCGCGGCGGCGGCCGCGCGTCGGCGCGCGAGACCGTGGTGCGCGTGGCGGCCGGCGCCATCGCCCGGAAGTGGCTTGGCACGCGCTATGGGGTGCGCGTGCGCGGCTACCTCGCGCAGCTCGGGCCGCACCGCATCGCATTCCGCGACTGGCAGGCGGTGAACGCCAACCCGTTCTTCGCGCCCGACGCGGGCGTGGTCGCCGAATTGGAGAAGTACATGGACCAGCTGCGCGAGAGCGGCGATTCCTGCGGCGCGCGCGTCAACGTCGTGGCGCACGAGGTGCCGGTGGGCTGGGGCGAGCCGGTGTACGGGCGCCTGGACGCCGACGTCGCCGCGGCCATGATGTCGATCAACGCCGTGAAGGGCGTGGAGATCGGCGCCGGCTTCGCGGCGATCGAGCAAAAGGGCAGCGAGCACGGCGACGAGATGACGCCGCAGGGCTTCCTCGCCAACAACAATGGCGGCGTGCTCGGCGGCATCTCCACGGGCCAGGACGTGCTGGTCTCGATCGCGCTCAAGCCGACCTCGAGCATCCGCCTGCCGCGACGCACGATCGACGTGCGCGGCGCGCCCGCCACGGCTTCGACCCGCGGGCGCCACGATCCCTGCGTCGGCATCCGCGCCACGCCGATCGCGGAAGCGATGCTCGCGTGCGTGCTGATGGATCACGCGCTGCGGCACCGCGCGCAGTGCGGCGACGTGACGCCGCCGACGCGCCCGGTATAGAAAAGGCGAATGGAATCCATTACAGTATCGCTCCACCCCACGCGCGTGAGGCAATAACATGAGCAACAAGGGGCAGCTGCTACAAGACCCGTTCCTGAACACCCTGCGCAAGGAACACGTTCCCGTCTCGATCTATCTGGTGAACGGCATCAAGCTCCAGGGGCAGATCGAATCGTTCGACCAGTACGTGGTGCTGCTGCGCAATTCCGTGACGCAGATGGTCTACAAGCACGCCATCTCCACGGTCGTGCCCGCGCGCGCCATCAGCCTCGGCGCCGAGCCCGAAAAGGACGCTTGATCCCCACGGTCGCGCCGGATGACCGGGCCGCAGTGCTCGTGAGCCTGGACCTCGGCGGGGCGACCCCCGAGGACGCTGCCGAAGAGCTGCTGCGGCTGGCCGAAAGCGCCGGCATCCGGCGCCACGCCGAGGTGCACGGCCGGCGCCAGCGCCCCGATCCCAAGTTCTTCGTCGGCAGCGGCAAGGTGGAGGAGATCGCGCGGGCGGCGCAGGACCTGAACGCCGCGACGGTGATCTTCAATCATGCGCTGTCGCCGGCGCAGCAGCGCAACCTGGCGAAGGAGCTCGACCGGCAGGTGCTCGACCGCACCGAGCTGATCCTGACGATCTTCGCGCAGCGCGCGCAGACCCACGAGGGCAAGCTGCAGGTCGAGCTGGCGCGGCTGCAGCACTTGTCGACGCGCCTGGTGCGCGGCTGGACCCACCTCGAGCGCCAGCGCGGCGGGCTGGGCAAGACCGGCGGCCCCGGCGAGAAGCAGATCGAGCTCGACCGGCGCATGATCGCCGACCGCGTGCGCATGCTCAAGGGAAAGCTGGAGCAGTTCCGCGACCGCCGCGCCGTCCAGCGCCGCGCGCGCGCGCGCGGCGCTGTGCTCTCGGTATCGCTGGTGGGCTACACCAACGCCGGCAAGTCGACGCTGTTCAACGCGCTGGCGCATGCCAGGGCGCGCGAAGCGGACCAGCTGTTCGCGACGCTGGACACCACCACGCGCCGCGTCTGGCTGCCTGATGCGGGCACGGTCGTCATCTCGGACACCGTCGGCTTCATCCGCGACCTGCCGCACGGCCTGGTGGCCGCGTTCCGCGCGACGCTCGAGGAGACGGTGCGCGCCGACTTGCTGCTGCACGTGGTCGACAGCGCATCGCCCGCCCGCGGGCAGCAGGCGGCCGAGGTGAACAAGGTGCTGGCCGAGATCGACGCCGGCGCCATCCCGCAGATTCAGGTGTGGAACAAGACGGACCTTTCCGGGCTGCAGCCCGGCGTGGAGCGCGATGAGTATGGTAGGATTGCCCGCGTGTTCGTGAGCGCGCGCAGCGGCGCCGGCCTCGCCGATCTGCGGGGCGCGATTGCCGAGGCCGCCAGATCGCGGCAGCCCCGCACCCCTTCTCCGGAACCGATCTCACTGTAATGTCATTGAACGACCCGAACTGGGGGCGTGGCTCCCGCGGCCCCGGCGGCAATCAGGGCCCGCCCGACCTCGACGAGCTCTGGCGCAGCTTCAATCGCAAGCTGAACGACCTGTTCGGCGGCCGGCGCGGTGGCGGCGGCGGCGACATGCCGCCGGCGGCGCCTTCCGGGCGCATGCTGGGCGGCGGCGCCGGCGTGCTGGTGGCGCTGGTGCTCGCGATCTGGCTGGCGAGCGGCTTCTACGTGGTGGACGCCGCCTCGAAAGGCGTGGTGCTCACCTTCGGCAGGTACACCGAGCAGACCGACCCCGGCCTGCGCTGGCGCATGCCGTTCCCGATCCAGTCGCACGAGATCGTCAACCTGTCGCAGGTGCGGACCATCGAGGTCGGCTACCGCAACAACGTCAAGACCAAGGTGCTGAAAGAGTCGCTCATGCTGACCGACGACGAGAACATCGTCGACCTGCAGTTCGCGGTGCAGTACGTGGTCACGGATGCCCAGGCCTGGCTGTTCAACAACCGGCGGCCGGAGGAAGTGGCGATGCAGACCGCCGAGGCGTCGATGCGCGAGATCATCGGCAAAAGCAAGATGGACTCGATCCTGTACGAGGGCCAGGACGACATCGCCAACCAGGCGCAGGTGCTGATGCAGCAGATCCTCGACGGCTACAAGACCGGGATCGACCTGAGCCGCGTGACCATCCAGAACGCGCAGCCGCCCGAGCAGGTGCAGGCGGCGTTCGACGACGCGGTGAAAGCCGGGCAGGACCGCGAACGCCAGAAGAACGAGGGCCAGGCCTACGCCAACGACGTCATCCCGCGGGCGCGCGGCGCGGCCGCGCGGCTCAGTGAGGAGGCCGAGGGCTACAAGGCGCGGGTCGTCGCCAATGCCGTGGGCGAGGCGTCGCGCTTCCGCCAGGTGCTCGCCGAGTACGCCAAAGCGCCGGCGATCACGCGCGAGCGCATCTACATCGAGACCCTGCAGAGCGTGCTCTCGTCGACGTCCAAGATCCTGATCGACACGCGGGCGAGCGGCAATCTTCTGTACCTGCCGCTCGACAAGCTGATGCAGCAGGCGGGCGTCGCCGGGCTCACCGAGTCCCAGGCCGCGCAGCGCACGCCGGATGCGGCGCTGCCGATGGATGCCGGCCCGCGCTCGCGCGACACCCTGCGCAACCGCGAGCGGGGCGAGCGCTGACATGAGAGCCTTCGGTCCGGTCCTCGCCGTCCTCGTCGCGCTGGTGCTCGTGGCCACCAGCGTGATGTTCACGGTCGACCAGCGCCAGAACGCCATCGTGTTCCAGTTCGGCGAGGTGAGAGAGGTCATCACCGCGCCGGGCCTGAAATTCAAGTGGCCGATGATCCAGAACGTGCGCCTGTTCGACATGCGCATCCTCGCTTACGACGACGCCGAGCCGTTGCGCTTCCTCACCCAGGGCAACAAGCCGGTGCTGGTGGACTCCTTCATCCGCTGGCGCATCGTCGACGTGCGCCAGTACTTCGTTTCCGTGCAGGGCAATGAGAGTGAGGCGACGCGGCGTTTGCGCCAGACCATCTCCGGCGCGCTGCGCGACGAGTTCGGCGCGCGCACCGTGCACGAAGTGGTGTCGGGCGAGCGCGATTCCGTCATGGGCCGCGTGCGCGAGAAGGCCGACCAGGACCTGCGCCGCATCGGCGTCGAGATCGTGGACGTACGGCTGAAGCGCGTCGACCTGCCGCAGGAGGTGAGCGAGTCGGTGTACCGGCGCATGGAAGCGGAGCGCAAGCGCATCGCCAACGAGCAGCGTTCCACGGGCGCGGCGGAGTCCGAGCGCATCCGCGCCGACGCCGACCGCCAGCGCGAGGTGATCCTAGCCGAGGCCTATCGCGACGCCCAGCGCGTGAAGGGCGACGGCGATGCGCGCGCCGCCGCGACCTATGCGCAGGCCTTCCGCCAGGACGCGGAATTCTATTCCTTCTACCGCAGCATGGAGGCCTACCGCTCGACGTTCCAGGGCCGCAGCGACCTGCTGCTGCTGGAGCCGAGCTCGGACTTCTTCCGCTATCTCAAGGATCCCGGCGGCCGGGCCGGCGGCAAGCGATGACGCGCCATGGCGACCACGTTCCTCCTCGCCTTCGCCCTGATGCTGATCATCGAAGGGGTGCTCCCCTTCCTCGCGCCTAGCCTCTGGCGCGACACGTTCCGGCGCGTCACGCAGCTCTCCGACGGCCAGATCCGCTTCTTCGGCCTGACCTCGATGCTGATCGGGCTGCTGCTGCTCGCCCTCGCCGTCTGATGCGCTGGCTCCTGCCCGAGTACATCGAAGACATCCTGCCTGCGGAAGCCGCGCGCATCGAGCGCCTGCGCCGGG
>CAZAEG010000132.1:0-4953 GCA_964484035.1 uncultured Enterobacteriaceae bacterium
CATCTACGGGCTCTACGACGAGTACTGCCACGGCCGGATCGACCGGCGCGAGTTCCTGCTGCGCGCCGCGGCCCTCGCCGCCGGCGGCCTGGCGATGGCGCAGGCGCTGCTGCCGCGCTACGCGCGCGCGCAGACCGTGTCTTTCACCGATCCGCGCATCCGCGCGCAGTACGTGACCTACGCCTCGCGCGGCGGCAACTCGGGCTCGATGCGCGGCTACCTCGTGCAACCCTCGGGCGCGGGGCCGTTTCCCGCGGTGCTGGTGATCCACGAGAACCGCGGTCTCAATCCCTACATCGAGGACGTGGCGCGCCGCGCGGCGCTGGCCGGCTTTCTCGCGCTCGCGCCCGACGGCCTGCATCCCGCGGGCGGTTATCCGGGCAACGACGACGGCGGGCGCGCGCTGCAGGCGGGGCTCGACCAGGCGAAGCTGCTCCTCGACATGGCGAACAGCGCGCGGTTCCTCAAGACGCACCGCTTGTCCAGCGGCCGGCTCGGCGCCACCGGTTTTTGCTGGGGCGGCGGCGCGGTGAACCATCTCGCCGTGACGCTGGGGGCGGACCTGCACGCCGGGGTGCCGTTCTACGGCGCCGCCGCCGCGAGCGTGGACGTGCCGATGATCAAGGCGCCGCTGCTCATCCAGCTCGCCGAGACCGATCCGCGCATCAACGCGATGTGGCCGGACTTCGAGGCGGCGCTGAAGGCCGCGAAGGTGCCGCACGAGGTGCACAGGTATCCGGGCACCCAGCACGGTTTCCACAACAACTCCACGCCGCGCTACCGCGAACAGGCGGCGAAGCTCGCCTGGGAGCGCACCGTGGCCTTCTTTCGCGAGCACCTCGCCTAGCCGCGGCGGCGCTCGTACCAGCGCGACATCGCCTCCATCGCCAGCCAGGAAGACGCGGCGCAGGCGAGCAGCACGATCTCGGCCGCGTTCCAGCCCCAGCTATCGACGATCAGCGCGAACAGCGTCGGCGACGCGGCGTTGACGATGAGGATCGGCGTGGCCAGCAGCCCGAGCACCGCGCCGTAGCCGGCGGCGCCGAACAGCGCGAGCGGCACCGCGCCGCGCACGATCGTGATCACGCCCTGCGAGGCGCCCATCAGCAGCGTGAAGGCGACCACCGCCTGCAGGTTGCCGCCGGAAGCGAGCAGCACCGCGAACGACGCGGGCAGCACGCCGATGGCGATGCGCGCCACCGTGATGGCGCGCAGGTTGCGCCCGAAGACGATCTCCACCACGCGCCCGCCGAACTGCGCGAAGCCCTTCATCGAGGCGACCCACACCGCGGCCGCGGTAGCGAGGCCCGCGGCTTCGAGCAGCGGCACCAGCTGCACGGTGACGACGCCGAAGACGAAGCCGTTCAGCGACATGACGAGCGCGAACAGCGCGATGGCGACGGCGCGCACGCGGCCCTGGAGCGGCGCGCCGTCGGGCGAAGGCTTCGCCGCCGCGGCCTCGTGGCCGCCGGGCGCTTCGCGCCGCGCGAGGCCGAGCCAGTTGAGCGGCAGGCAGACGACGAGGTTGATGAGCGCGAACCAGGCGAGCGTCTCGCGCCAGCCGAGCGCCTCGTTCAGGTAGTGGCCGACGACCCAGAACACCGTGGACGCGAACGCGCCGAACAGCGTCAGGTAGGAGATCGCGCGCCGGCCGCGCGAGGGCACCACCTGCACCAGCGCGGCGAAGGCGGCGTCGTAGAGGCACAGGCGCATGCCGAGGCCGAGGAAGGCCCACACCGCGAGGTAGGCGGCTTCGCTCCTCACCAGTGAAAGCAGCAGCAGGCCCGCGGAGACCAGCACGGTGCCGGCGCTCATCACGCGCTGCGCGCCGAAGCGGTCGATCGCCTTTCCCGCCCAGGCCGAGACCGCGCCCATCACGAGCAGCGACACGGTGAAGCCGAAGTAGATGAGGCTCAGGCTCCAGCCGGTGTCCCTCGCGATCGGATTGGCGAGGACGCCGAGGCAGTAGTAGCTCGTGCCCCAGGCGGTGATCTGCGTGATGCCGAGCGCGCAGACCGCGAGGAGGAGGGGGTCCGGGCGGGAGCGCATGGCGGCGCGTATCCTACGCCGCGCGTCCCCGGGCGCGGCCCGCGTTTCGCTAGCGCAGCTCGATGATGCGCACCTGGCTCTGCACGAGGTCGGGGACGTAGGCGGTCAGCACCTTGCTCCTGGCGATCACGCAGAAGTCCGCCGGGCCCTTGAACCCCTCGGCGAGCTTGTGCATGCCCATCTTCTTCGACCACTGGAACAGCGACCCCGTGAGCCAGTCGGTGACGAGCAGACTGCCGTCCTTCAGCTCATAGACGCCGTCCAGGCGTCCGATGGTGCCGGAGATCGCCTTGGGTTGGCCGTCCTTGCCCAGCTGGAAGATGGCGCGCGGCTGGTCCGGGGCGGTGAAGCCGACGACCAGCAGCCCGCGCTTTCCGGGCCAGATGCCGTTGGGGTTCGCCTTGGCGCCGGCGAACACCGTCGCGATCTTTGGCTCGCCCTTCATGTTGAGGAAGTCCGCCGGCGAGATGCTGAACAGCTGATCGCCGGCATTGTCGGTGACGTAGAGCGTCTTGCCGCGCACCGCCGGGTCGTTGGCGAATTTGATGCCGGGAATCGCGACCCGGCGGCCTTTCTTCGTCTTCAGGTCGAACACCCAGGCCGAATCGATGTCGGTGGTCCACAGGCGGTTGCCCTGCACCCAGATGCCCTTGGGCTTGTTCAACTTCTCGCCCTGGTCGCCGGGCAGGAAGTTCTTCTCGATCAGCTTGCCGTCCAGGCTCCATTTGCTGATGTAGCCGGCGCCGTCCTTCTCCAGCGGCGCGAGCTTGGAGCCGAATTCGGAGACGTAGATCGCCTTGTTCTTCGGGTCGCAGCCTACGGATTCGGGGTGGGTGAAGCTGCTGAGCAGGGTGTCCGAGGCCACCTTGAGCTGGGCGAAGGCGGCGACGGGAATGGCGAGCAGGACAAACAGTACAGTTCTCATTGTTTCCTCCGTGCGGTGCGAACAGCGAAGTATGCCGCCATAATCCAGCCTATGGCGAAGAGCGGAATCAAGCGCGCGCCGGCGAAGCGCCGGGCGAAGAAGGCGAAGGCGCAGTCGCGGGGGCTGACCCCCGCCGAATGCAGGCTCGACATGCTATCCGGCGCAGCCGAGGAGGTGCGCGAGCGGGTGCAACAGTCGGGCGGCGAGGTGATCGGGACCTACAAGGATCCCCTGGGCGGGGGCGCGTTGCTGTCGTGCATCCTGCCCATCTCGGAAGTCGAGCCGACCCCATTTCAGCGGGACCTCTCGGACGCGCACCACAAGAAGCTGGCGGACGTCATCGACAAGACCGGGATGTTCCTCGACCCCATCATCTGCGTCACCGCGCCCAAGACCGGCTTCTGGACACCGAACGGCATGCATCGACTGGCGGCCTTGCGCCGGCTGGGGGCGAAGTCGGTGACGGCTCTGGTGGTGCCCAAGCGCGAAGTGGCGTGGCAGATCCTGGCGCTGAATACGGAGAAGGCGCACAACCTGAAGGAGAAGTCCCTGGAGGTCATCCGCATCTATCGCAGCTTGATCGAGGAGGACGCTGCGCGCCCGGAGACGGGGTTTTCTTTTTATCTGGAGGAGGCGTCCTTCGTCACCATGGGGTTGTGCTACGAGAAGAATCCGCGCTTCGCCGGAGGGGCGTACAACTCGGTGGTGCGGCGGCTGGAGAAGTTTCTGGACGAGCCCTTGTCGAAAGCATTGAAGTCACACGAGAAGCATGCCGGGTTGCTGCGGGCGCTGGACGAAAACGTGGCGGAGGTCATCAAGAAGCTAAAGGCGCGCGGTTTCGTGAGTCCCTATTTGCGCGCGTTCGTGGTGGCGCGCATCAATCCGCTCCGGTTCATGCAGGGCGAGCCGCCGGCGCTGGAGGAGGTGCTGAAGACGATGACGCAGCGCGCGGCGAAGTTCAATACCGAGAAGGTGAGGCAGGAAGACCTGGCTTCCACCGGCGGAGCGGCCGACGATTCAGATTAGAGTGCCGGCATGGCACTCAAGGCGACCATCTTCAAGGCCAGCTTGCAGGTTGCGGACATGGACCGGAAGTACTACGGCGAACATTCGCTTACGCTGGCACGGCATCCTTCGGAAACCGACGAGCGCATGATGATGCGCGTGCTAGCGTTCGCGCTGAATGCGCATGAGCACTTGGCGTTCGGGAAGGGGCTGTCGGAACCGGACGAGCCCGACCTGTGGCAGAAGGACCTGACCGGGCGCATCGTGCACTGGATCGATGTGGGGCAGCCGGATGAAAAGCGCCTGATCCGCGCTAGCGGGCGGGCGGATCGGGTGACGGTGTACACCTATGGCAGAGGGGCGGAGTTGTGGTGGGCAGAAAACGCCGAACGGCTCACGCGCGCGAAGAATCTTGCGGTATGGCGCGTGCCGACGGCGGCGAGCGAATCGGTCGTCGGCATCGCGGAGCGGGCCATGCAGCTGCAGTGCACGGTCCAGGACGGGCAGATCTGGTTCAGCGGCGCTGCATCGACAGTACAGCTGGAAGTCGTCGCCCTGGGCGGGCGGGACTAGCGTTCAGGCCGGTTTTTGCCTGGTGCCCAGGTATCCCTGAGGCCGGCCGTTCGATTGAATTGCGAGCCGTTGCGCCGGTCAACGGCGAAGTACCCGTGCCGCTCGAACTGCAGCGTGGCCCCGGGCTTCACCTCCCGCAGGCTCGGTTCGAGGCGCGCGGAGAGGCTCTTCTTCGAATGCGGATTGAGATGCTCGATGCCGTCGGCGTGAGACTCCTTGAACAAGCGGTCGTACAGATGAACCTCTGCCGCATGAGCATGCCTGACGCTCACCCAATGAACGTTCCCTTTCACCTTGTACTTGTCCGCCCCCGCCGTCCCTGACTTCGAATCCGCGAAGTAATCGCAGCGCACCGTGTCGCTCGCCTTGTCGTACCCGGTGCACTTGACCACGTACCCATA
>CAZAEG010000133.1:0-6561 GCA_964484035.1 uncultured Enterobacteriaceae bacterium
GAGCTGTTCGACTACGGCCGGCCGGCGAGCATTGCCCTCGTGGTGCTCGCGGATCGCGGCGGCCGGGAGCTGCCGATCTGCCCGCAGCACTGCGGCGCGCGCGTGGACGTCCCCGCGGGAATGCGATTGCGCCTCAAGCGCGCCGACGGCGGCGAGCTCGCCCTGGTACTGGAGCGCGAGCGTGCAGCGTAACCCGCAGCTCAACGCCAACGGCGAGCTGCAGCACCTGCTTTCCATCGAGGGGCTGCCGCGCCCGGTGCTCGAGCAGATCCTCGACACGGCCGAGTCCTTCGTCGGGGTCACCGAGCGCGAGGTGAAGAAGGTGCCGATCCTGCGCGGCAAGAGCGTCTTCAACCTGTTCTTCGAGCCCTCGACGCGCACGCGAACCACCTTCGAGATCGCCGCGAAGCGCCTCTCCGCCGACGTCATCAACCTCAACGTCGCGGTTTCCTCCCAGAGCAAGGGCGAGTCGCTGCTCGACACGGTCGCCAACCTCTCGGCCATGCAGGCCGATATCTTCGTGGTGCGCCACGATGCCTCCGGCGCGCCTTTCCTGGTCGCGCGCCACGTGAAGCGCCACGAGCACGTGATCAACGCGGGCGACGGGCGCCACGCGCACCCCACGCAGGGGCTGCTGGACCTCTACACCATCCGCCACTACAAGAAGGACTTCTCGCGCCTCACGGTGGCGGTCGTCGGCGACGTGCTGCATTCGCGCGTCGCGCGCTCCCTGATCCACGGGCTGACCACGCTCGGCGCGCCCGAGGTGCGGGTGATCGGGCCGCAGACCCTGATCCCCGCGGGCGCCGCGGCGCTCGGCGTGCGCGTGTGCCACTCGATGAACGAGGGTCTGAAGGACGCCGACGTGGTGGTCATGCTGCGCCTGCAGAACGAGCGCATGAGCGGCGCGCTGCTGCCCTCGGCGCAGGAATTCAACAAGCAGTACGGCCTCACCGCCGAAAAGCTCGCGCTCGCCAGGCCCGATGCCATCGTCATGCATCCCGGGCCGATGAACCGCGGCGTGGAGATCGATTCCAACGTCGCCGACGGCCCGCACTCGGTGATCCTGCCGCAGGTGACGTTCGGCATCGCGGTACGCATGGCGGTGATGTCCATGGTGGCGGGCGGCGGATGAAGCTGCTGGTGAAGGGGGGGCGGGTCATCGACCCGGCGAGCGGGCGCGACGCCGCGGGCGACGTGGCGATCGCCGACGGGCGCATCGTGGCCGAACTCTCCGGCAAGCCCGAGCGGGTGATCGACGCCCGGGGCCTGGTGGTCGCCCCCGGCCTCATCGACCTCGCCGCGCGGCTGCGCGAGCCCGGCTACGAGTACAAGGCGACGCTCGAATCCGAAATGGACGCCGCGGTGGCGGGCGGCGTCACCAGCCTCGCCTGCCCGCCCGACACCGATCCGCCGCTCGACGAGCCGGGGCTCGTGGACATGCTGCGCCGGCGCGCGCTCGCGCTCGAGCGCGCGCGCGTCTACCCGGTGGGCGCGCTCACCGTGAAGCTCGAGGGCCGGCAGCTCACCGAGATGGCCGAGCTGGCCGAAGCCGGCTGCGTCGCGTTCTCGCAGGCCAACGCCACCGTCGCCGACACGCAGGTCCTGTGGCGCGCGCTGCAGTACGCGGCGACTTTCGGCTTCCCGGTGTGGCTGCGCGCGGAGGACCTGTGGCTCGCCAAGGGCGGGGTGGCGCACGACGGCGAAGTAGCCACGCGCCTCGGGCTCGCCGGCATCCCGGCGTTCGCCGAGACGGTGGCGCTGGCGACGCTCCTGGAGCTGGTGCGCGCCACCGGCGCGCGCGTGCACGTGTGCCGCATCTCGAGCGCCGCCGGGGTCGCCATGCTCAGGCGCGCGCGCCACGACGGCCTGCCGCTCACCTGCGACGTGGGCGTGCACCACGTGCATCTCTCGGACCGGGACCTCGGCTACTTCGACGCGCAGTGCCGGCTCGAGCCGCCGCTGCGCAGCCCGCGCGATCGCGACGCGCTGGGCGCCGGCCTCGCCGACGGCGCCATCGATTGCATCGTCTCGGATCACACGCCGGTGGACGAGGACGGCAAGCACCTGCCGTTCGCCGAGGCCGAGCCGGGGGCGACCGGGCTGGAACTTTTGCTTCCGCTCGCGCTCAAGTGGGGAGTGCAGGCGAAGCTCGATCTGGCGCAGACCCTCGCGCGCGTGACCCTCGCGCCGGCGCGCATTCTCGGCGTCGACGCCGGGCGCATCGCGCCGGGCGCGCCCGCCGACCTGGTGCTGTTTGATCCGCAGGCGCCGTTCCGGGTCAGCGCACAGGCGCTGAAGAGCCAGGGCAAAAACACGCCGTTCCTCGGCCACGAGCTCGCGGGGCGGGTGCGCGCCACCCTCGTTGCGGGCAGGGTGGTGTACGAGGCATGAGGCGCCTCGTGCTGCTGGCCGCGGTGCTCGCCGGCTGCGGCTCGACGCCCGAGCGGCCCGGCGGCTATTACAAGGACGACGGGCCCGGCGCGCGCGTGCCGGATCTGGCGTCGATCCCCGATGCGGTGCCGCGGCGCGAGCCGCTGCACCGCTGGGCCAACCGGCCCTACGAGGCGCTGGGCAAGCGCTACGTGCCGCTCATGCGCGTCGGCCCGTTCCAGCAGCGCGGCGTCGCCACCTGGTACGGCAAGCGCTTCCACGGCAACCCGACCTCGAGCGGCGAGACCTACGACATGTACCGGATGAGCGCCGCGCACCCGATCCTGCCCATTCCGAGCTATGCGCGGGTCACCAATCTCGCCAACGGCCGCACGGTGATCGTGCGCGTCAACGACCGCGGGCCGTTCCACAGGGAGCGCATCATCGACCTGTCCTACGCCGCGGCCTACAAGCTCGGCTACGTGGCGGCGGGCAGCGCGCGCGTGCTGGTCGAGCAGATCGTTCCGGGCGGCGCGCCGCTCGCACTGCAAAGGTAGCCGCTGCCGTGCGTGCCAGCGTGATCGCGTGGGGATTGCTGTTCGCCGCTGGCGGCGTGCAGGCGCTGGCGCCGCAGCCGCCGGCGGTCGCGGCGCACGCCTTCCACGTCTCTGACCTGACCAGCGGCCAGGTCCTGGCGCAGCACAAGGCCGACGAGCGCGTCGAGCCGGCCTCGCTCACCAAGCTGATGAGCGCGTACCTGGTGTTCGCGGCGATGCGCGCAGGCCGGCTCGCGCCCGCGCAGCAGGTGCAGGTCTCGGCGCATGCGCGGCAGGCGCCGGGATCGCGCACCTTCCTCGAGGCGGGCAGCAGCGTGAGCGTCGAGACGCTGCTCCTCGGCATGGTGGTGCAGTCGGGCAACGACGCCTGCATTGCGCTCGCCGAGGTGCTGGCCGGGACCGAGGCGCTGTTCGCCGAGCAGATGAACCGCGAGGCGGCGCGCCTCGGCCTGCATGACACGCGCTTCGCCAACGCCACCGGCTTGCCGCACCCGCAGCACTATTCGACGGCGCGCGACCTGGCGCTGCTCGCGTCGGCGCTGATCCGCGATTTTCCCGAGGAGTACGCGCGCTACTACACGATGCGGGAGTTCCGCCACAACGACATCACGCAGATGAACCGCAACCGGCTCCTGTGGCTCGACCCGAGCGTGGACGGCGTGAAGACCGGCTACACCGAGGCCGCGGGCTATTGCCTGATCGCTTCCTCCGAGCGCGGCGGGCGGCGCCTGCTGACCGTGCTGCTGGGCGCGGTCTCGGATGGCGCGCGCGCGCGAGAATCGCAGAAGCTGCTCAACTGGGGCTACCAGTTCTTCGACGGCGTGCGCCTGTACGAGCCCGGGCAGGCGGTGAAGGCGATCCACGTGTGGAAAGGCGCGCTCGCCGCCGTGCGCGCCGGCTTCGAGCGCGGCCTGGTGGTGACGGTGCCCAAGGGCGAAGCGCAGCTGCTCGCCGCCGAGCTGCTCACGCACCCCCCGGTGCTGGCACCGGTGAAAAAGGGCGACAAGGTGGGTGTGCTGCGCGTGGCGCTCGACGGTCGCCCGCTCGGCGAGTATCCCGTGGTGGCGCTGGAAAGCGTTTCCCAGGGGGGAATCCTCGGCCGCGCCTGGGATACACTGAGGCTCTGGCTCAAGTAGCGGGGCAAGCATGGTCTTTCTGAACGGCAGGTTTCTGCCGCTCGAGCAGGCGACGGTGCCGGTGCTCGATCGCGGCTTCATCTTCGGCGACGGCGTGTACGAGCTGATTCCGGTGTATTCGCGCGCGCCGTTCCGCATGGACGAGCACCTGGCGCGGCTGGAGCGCAGCCTGGCCGCGGTGCGCATCGCCAACCCCTACGCGCGCGACAAGTGGCGCGCGATCGTTCTCGAGCTGGTGGCGAAGCAGCCCGGGCAGGACCAGGGCGTGTACCTGCAGGTGACGCGTGGCGTCGCCAAGCGCGACCACGCGTTCCCGGCGGGCGTCGAGCCCACGGTGTTCGCGATGTCCAATCCCCTGGTGAATCCGCCCAGGGAGCTCGTCGAGAAGGGCGGGGCGGCGGTGAGCGCGCCGGACAACCGGTGGCTGCGGTGCGACATCAAGTCGATTTCGCTCATCGGCAACGTGCTCCTGCGCCAGCAGTCGGCCGACGCCGGCGCCGCGGAGACGATCCTGTTTCGCGACGGCATACTGACGGAGGCATCGGCCTCCAACGTGTTCGTGGCGAAGAACGGCCTCGTGCTCTCGCCGCCCAAGTCGAACCTCATCCTGCCCGGCATCACCTACGACGTGGTGGTGGAGATCGCACAGCAACTCGGACTGCCGCTGGAATTCCGCGACATCCGCGAGGCCGAGGTGCGCGCCGCGGACGAGATCTGGGTCACGTCCTCGTCCAAGGAGATTCTCGCCATCGTCGAGCTCGACGGCAGGCCGGTCGGCGACGGCAAGCCGGGCGCGCTCTTCCGGCGCGCCTGGGAGGGCTACCAGGAATTCAAGCGTCGCGTGATGCGGAAGGAGGCCGTCTCGGCCTGATGCCGATTCGCAACGAAGAAACGCTGCTTTCGTACCCCACCGACTTTCCCATCAAGGTCATGGGCCGCAAGGAAAAGCGCTTCGCCGCCACGGTCCTCGGCATCGTCAGGAAGCACGCGCCGGACTTCGACCCCGCCACCATGGAACTGCGCCCGAGCCGCCAGGGGACCTACCTCAGCGTGACCTGCACGATCCGCGCCACCTCGCGCGAGCAGCTCGACGAGCTGTACAAGGACCTCTGCGACCATCCGTCGGTGGTCATGGTGCTGTAGATGGAAGCCGCGCTCGCGCCTCCCCGCCTGAAGAGCCTCGGCCTCGCCGAGTACGCGGCGGTGGCGGCACGCATGCGCGAGTTCACGATGCAGCGCGACGCCGACACGCCCGACGAGCTCTGGGTGGTGGAGCACCCGCCGGTGTACACGCTCGGGCAGGGGGCGGACCCGGCGTTCGGGCCGAAGCAGGCGAACGGCATCCCGGTGGTGCAGTCCGAGCGCGGCGGCGAGATCACCTATCACGGGCCCGGGCAGGCGATCGTGTACACCCTGGTCGATCTGCAGCGCCGCGGCATCAAGGTCAGAGACTTCGTGCACCTGCTCGAGCAGTGCGTGATCAATTTCCTCGTGCGCCACGAGGTGCAGGCCGAGCGCAAGCCCGGCGCGCCGGGCGTGTACGTCGGCGGCGCGAAGATCGCCTCGCTCGGCATTCGCGTCACGCGCGGGCGCGCCTGGCATGGCCTGGCGCTGAACGTCGACATGGACCTGGCGCCGTTTCAGG
This sequence comes from uncultured Enterobacteriaceae bacterium, assembly GCA_964484035.1. GTDB lineage: Bacteria > Pseudomonadota > Gammaproteobacteria > Burkholderiales > SG8-39 > JAABQT01. Next base: position 5,712 of record CAZAEG010000133.1, read on the forward strand.
CGATCGACCCTTGCGGCTATCCGGGCCTGAGCGTGGTGCAGGCGCGCGATTTCGGCGTCACGGGGACGGCGAAGGACGTCGGCATCCGCCTCGCGCGCCTCGTCGCGCAAAGGCTTTGACATGCGCGCCGCCGGCGTAAAGGAGAAGGGGCAGGCGAAGACCGCGCGCATTCCGGTGAAGATCGTGCCGCGGCCGGCCCTGCCGAAGCCGGCGTGGATCCGCGTGCGGGCGCCGGCGCTTGGCTCGCGCTTCACCGAGATCAAGCAGATCCTGCGCGCGCAGCATCTGCACACCGTGTGCGAGGAGGCCTCGTGCCCGAACATCGGCGAGTGCTTCGGCAAGGGCACGGCGACCTTCATGATCATGGGCGACAAGTGCACCCGGCGCTGCCCGTTTTGCGACGTCGGCCATGGCCGCCCCGATGCGCTCGATGCGGCGGAGCCGGTCAACCTCGCGCTCACCATCGCCGCGCTGCGCCTGCGCTACGTCGTGATCACCAGCGTCGACAGGGACGACCTGCGCGACGGCGGCGCCGGTCATTTCGTCGATTGCATACGCCAGGTTCGCGAACTCTCGCCGGCCACCCGCATCGAAGTCCTGGTGCCGGACTTCCGCGGCCGGCTCGACCGGGCGCTGGAGATACTCGAGGCCGCGCCGCCCGACGTGATGAACCACAACCTCGAGACGGTGCCGCGGCTCTACCGCGAAGCCCGTCCCGGCTCGGACTACGCGCATTCGCTGAAGCTGCTCCAGGAGTTCAAGCGCCGCGTGCCGGACGTGCCGACCCAGTCGGGCCTGATGGTCGGCCTGGGCGAGACCGACGACGAACTCCTCGAGGTCATGGCCGACA
>CAZAEG010000134.1:0-3603 GCA_964484035.1 uncultured Enterobacteriaceae bacterium
CTCCCGCGGTACGCCAATAATCGGATGCGGGAATACACTTTCGGAACTCCCGAACGCGCTTAGCACTCTCATCGAACGAGTGCTAAAATCACCCCCGAGGAGGACTTACATACATGTCTCAAGCCCTGTCTTTCCCGGTCCCGTCTGCCGTCGGCAGTATCGACCAGTACATCCAGTCGGTGAACCGGATTCCCCTGCTCACCGAGCGCGAGGAAGTGGATCTTGCCACGCGCCTGCGCGACGAAGGCGACGTCGAGGCGGCGCGCAGGATGGTGATGTCGCATCTGCGGCTCGTGGTCGCGATCGCGCGTGGCTATCTGGGTTATGGCCTGCCGCATGCGGATCTGATCCAGGAAGGCAACATCGGCCTGATGAAGGCCGTGAAGCGCTTCGACCCCGCGCGCGGCGTGCGCCTCGTGTCCTTCGCCATCCACTGGGTGAAGGCCGAGATCCACGAGTACATCCTGCGCAACTGGCGGCTGGTGAAAGTGGCCACCACCAAGGCGCAGAGGAAGCTGTTCTTCAACCTGCGCTCGATGAAGAAAGGCTTCGCGCCGCTCACCTTGGCCGAGGTGAAGCGCGTGGCCGCCGAGCTGAAGGTGAAGCCCGAGGAAGTCGTCGAAATGGAGATGCGGCTCGCGGGCCGCGAGATGGCGTTCGACGCCGGCGACGAGGACGAGGAGGACGCGTACGCCCCGGCGCAGTACCTCGCCGATCCCGAGGCCGAGCCCTCGCACCTGCTCGAGGCCGAGGAGAACGAGCGCGTGCAGTCCGCAGGCGTGACGCGCGCGCTGGCCGTGCTCGATGCGAGGAGCCGCCGGATCGTCGAGGCGCGCTGGCTGCGGGAGAAGGACACGGCCACGCTGCACGACCTCGCCGCGGAGTTCGGCGTCTCGGCCGAGCGCATCCGCCAGATCGAGGCGAAGGCGATGCAGAAGATGAAGCAGGTGCTCGCGCTGCCCGCGCCGGCGGCCTAACGCAGCTGCGCGCGCAGCGCGTCGAGTTCTTCCAGCAGATCGGCCATCAACGCTGCGAGCTCCGGCGCGGCGTCGAAGTCGCGCTCGAGCGCGTGCATGCGCCGCACGCGGCGCACCGCCACCGCGCTGAAGCGCCACTCGGCTGCCGCCGGCACCAGGCCCTCTTCGACCCGCTCGCGCAGCCACGCCAGGGTCACCGCGCAAACCACCGCCACTTCCTCCAGCGTGAGCAGCTCTTCGTCGCTCATGGCGTAGCCCGCGGATCGAACGCGAGATCGCGCGCCATCTGCTCGTACAGCGCGCGCGCCTGCGGCGTGTCGGCGCCCGGCAGGACGACGCGTATCGCGAGCAGCAGATCGCCCGGCGGCTCGGCGGGGATGCCCTTGCCGCGCACGCGCAGCACGCGAGCGCTCTGCGCCCCGGCGGGAATGCGCACGTTCAACGCGCCGCCCGGGACATCCACCCGCAGCACCGCGCCGAGCGCCGCTTCCCAGGGCGCCACCGGCAGGTCGACGTGCAGGTCGCGCCCCACCACCCGGTAGCGCGCATGCGGCTTGAAGTGCACCTCGAGGAGCAGATCGCCCGGTTGCCCCGCGCCCCCGGCGCCCTGCCCGGCGAGGCGGATGAGCTGGCCTTCGCGCACGCCCGCCGGGATCTTCACCTCGAGCGTGCGCGTGCGCAGCGCGACACGCCCGCTTTCGTCCACACTCGGCACGCGCAGCGCGATCTGCCGCGCTGCGCCGAGGAACGCGTCCTCCACGTCGAGCAGCACCTTGGCGTAATGGTCCTGGCCGTGCCCGCGCGCGCCCATGCGACCGAACAGCTCCGCGAAGAAGTCGCTGAACTCCGCGCCCTGGAAATCGTGATGCGAGAACTCGAACCCGGCGTCCCAGTCGGGCGGCGGGCGGAATTCCTCGCCCGGCCGGTAGTTGCGCCCCAGCTGGTCGTAGGCGGCGCGCTTCTCCGGGTCGGAGAGCACCGCGTAGGCCTCGTTCACTTCCTTCATGCGCGCCTCGGCATCGGCTTCCTTGCTGACGTCGGGGTGGTACTTGCGCGCGAGCTTGCGGAACGCCTTGCGGATGTCGTCCGCCGGGGCCTCGCGCGCCACGCCCAGGGTCCGGTAGTAGTCCTTGAACTCCACGGCGACGATCCTAGCCCTGCAGCAGCGCGCGCAGGTCCGGCGCGAGGTCCTCGGCGATGCGCTCGTGCCGCACGAACAGGCGCAGGCGCCCCTGCGGGTCGATCACGTAGGCCTGCGCGCTGTGGTCGACCGAATACGCGCCCGGCGTCTCGCTCGGGCGCTTCTCGAAGTACACCTTGAATTCCCTGGCCACCGCCCGCGTCGCCTCGAGGCTCCCGCGCAGGCCGAGAAAGCGCGCATCGAACGCCGGCACGTATTTCGCAAGCGCCTCCTGCGTGTCGCGCTCCGGATCGACGGTCACGAACAGCACCTGCACGCGCTCGCCGTCCGCGCCGAGCTGGCGCACCACCTGCGCCATGTCGGCCAGGGTAGTGGGGCACACGTCGGGGCAGTGCGTGAAGCCGAAGAACACCACCACCGCCTTGCCCCGCCAGTCCTCGAGGCGCCGGGGCTTGCCGTGGTGGTCGGTGAGCGCGAGCGCCTTGCCGTAGTCGACGCCGGTGATGTCGGTGCTGCGGAACTTGGGGCCGCCGGCATCGCAGGCGGCGAGCAGCCCGAGGCTACAGATGATGATCGACCAGAAGCGCGGCAAACAGCGTAGCCAGGTAGAAGATGGAGAAGCGGAACGTCCGGCGCGCCAGCCGGTCCGAGTAGGCAAGGTGGATGCGCACCGCGTACACGATGAACACCCCGCCCAGCACCAGGGCGGCCGCGAGATAGAGCCAGCCGCTCATGCGGATGGCGAAGGGCATCAGCGACACTCCGAACAGGATCAGCGTATAGAGCAACACCTGCAGGCGCGTGTAGCGCGCGCCATGCGTGACCGGCAGCATCGGCAGCCCGGCGCGCGCGTAGTCCTCGGTGCGGTAGAGCGCCAGCGCCCAGAAGTGCGGCGGCGTCCAGGCGAAGATGATCAGGAACAGCACCATCGCTTCGGTCGTCACTTCGCCCGTGACCGCGGCCCAGCCGAGCACCGGCGGCATCGCGCCCGCGGCGCCGCCGATGACGATGTTCTGCGGCGTGCGCGGCTTCAGGATCACGGTGTAGACGATCGCGTAGCCGACGAAGGTGGCGAGCGTCAGCCACATGGTGAGCGCGTTCACGTAGAGCACCAGGAGCCACAGCCCGAGGCCGCCGACCACGCCGGCGAAGACGAGCGTCTGCAGGCTGGTCAGTTCGCCGCTCGGCAACGGCCGCCAGCGCGTGCGCAGCATGAGCGCATCGACGTGCTGCTCGACCAGGCAGTTCACCGCGGCGGCGGCGCCAGCCACCAGGGCGATGCCGAAGGTGCCGGCAAGGAGCACGCGCGGCTCGACCATGCCGGGGGCGGCGAGGAACATGCCGATCACCGCCGTGAACACGATGAGCGAGACCACGCGCGGCTTGGTGAGCGCGTAGAAGGCGCGCGCTCGCTGCAGGAAGCTGTCGGAAAGTACGTCAGTATTCACTCGGAACGGGCTGCGCTGCGGAAGGCGTAAAATTTTA
>CAZAEG010000135.1:0-4548 GCA_964484035.1 uncultured Enterobacteriaceae bacterium
ACTTGAGTCCCCGGGCCGCGCGCTCGAGCGCCTTGACGCCCCACTTCGTGACCTCGCTCATGTAGACGTTGAACGCCGGCTCGTCGAACTGGATCACGTCGACGCCGTCCTTTTCCAGCGCGCGCGCCTCCTGGTTGAGCAGTTCAGCGAACGCCATGGCGAGCTTCACCTTGTCGCCGTAGTGCCGGTCGGCGATGGTGTCGACGATGGTCATCGGCCCGGGCATCGTGATCTTGAGCTTCTTGCTCGTATGCGCGCGCGCGATCTTCGCCTCGAACTGGTGCACGCGCCCTTTCAGCTTCAGCGGGCCGATCACCACCGGCACCATGGCGTCGTAGCGGTTGTCGCGGATTCCCATCCTCACCTTGTGCTCGAAATCGAAGCCCTCGATCGCCTCGAGGAAGCCGTGCACGAAATGCTGGCGCGACTGCTCGCCGTCGGTGACGATGTCCAGGCCCGCGTCCTCCTGCTCCTTGAGCCACAGCAGCGTCGCGTCGCGCTTGGCCTTGGCGAGGTCCTCGCCCGTCGCCTTCCACGCGGGCCAGAGCTTGTCGGTCTCGGCGAGCCAGAAGGGCTTCGGCAGGCTGCCGGCGATGGTGGTCTCGAACATGGTGTGCTCCGCTTGAAGTTCGGCAAAGGATAAGGCGAGAGCGCCGCCGGCGCCAGCGGCGCGCCGCTATACTGCGGGCCGCCATGGACAAGGTTGTCGTCGTCACCGGCGCCGCGCGCGGCATCGGGCTCGCGATCGCGCGGCGCTTTCTGGCCGGGCGCTGGCGCGTCGCGATGCTCGACATCGATGGGGTGACGCTGGCGGCCGCGGCGCGCAGCCTGGGAAGCGAGGCGTCGCCGATCGAGTGCGACGTCGCCGAGCCTGCCCAGGTGCGCGCAGCGATCGACCAGGTGGCGGCGCGCTTCGGCCGCATCGACGCGCTGGTGAACAACGCCGGCGTCGCCCTGTTCAAGCCGCTGCTCGAAACCACCTACGAAGAGTGGGCGCGGGTGCTGGCGGTCAACCTCTCCGGGCCGTTCCTGTGCACGCAGGCCTGCGCCCCGGTGATGCTCAAGGGCGGCGGCGGCAGTGTGGTCAACATCGGCTCGATCTCGGGGGTGCGCGCGAGCACGCTGCGCGTGGCCTACGGCACGAGCAAGGCGGCGCTCGCGCATCTCACCCGGCAGCAGGCCGCGGAGCTGGGCAACATGGGCATGCGCGTGAACGGCGTTGCGCCGGGCCCGGTGGACACGGCGATGGCGAGGCAGGTGCACACACTGGCGATTCGCGCCGACTACCACGACGCCATTCCGCTCAACCGCTACGGCACGGAGGAAGAGATCGCCGCCGCGGTCTGGTTCCTGTGCAGCGACGAGGCAAGCTACGTCAACGGCCAGATGCTGGCGGTGGACGGCGGATTTGATGCCTCCGGCATCGGCCTCAGGTCGCTGCGGGAAGAAGGCGGCGAGGCCTAGCGCCGCGCCTCGCGCATGGGCAGCAGCCACAGCACCGCCGCCGCCTGCAGCGCCGTGAGCGACCAGAAGGCCACGCCATAGCCTTCCAACGAGTAGCGCCCGTCGGCCACCGGGTAGAGCCTCAGCACCGCGCCGATGCCCCACTGGAAGAGAAACGAGGTGCCGAACATCAGCACGTTCGACGCCGTGTTCACGCGCCCGGTCATCTCCGGGGGGAACAGCGGCGTGAACAGCGCGTAGGCGAGGGACGCCGAGATGGCGGTGAAGGCGTACACGGAGAGGATCGCCGGCAGGCCCGTGGTGACGCCCGCGGCAAGCAGCGCGAACATCGCGAGCGAGGTCGCGAGGCCGGCTTTGTAGGTGGTCATGCGCGAGACGCCGGCCTGCGCCAGGTGGTCGCTGGAGACGCCGAAGAACACCGAGCCGGCGGTATAGGCGATGGCCGCCGTGAACAGCGCCGTCGCCACGGCCGCGCGCTCATAGCCGGCGACGTCGTAGAGCCAGGGCGCGAGCCACAGGCCCTGCAGCGCCTGGTAGCCCGCGTGGCAGACGACGAGCGGCAGCGCGATGCGCCAGAAGGCGACCGAGGAGAAGATCCTGCCGAAGCCGGCGACCTGAGCGCGCAGCGTCTGGCCGTGCCCGGGCAGCGCCTTCTCCGGCACCAGCAGGAAGATGAGCGTCGCGACGCCCATCGACGCCGCGGCGAGCACATAGAACAGCGCGCGCCAGCCGAAGGGCCCGAGAAACGCCTCCGCCGGAGCGGTGGCCGAGAGCCCGCCCAGGCCGCCGATGCCGAGGTAAAGGCCGTTCAGGGTCGCGAGGCGTGACAGCGGAAACCAGAGCGTGAACGCCTTGATGGCGCCCATCAGGCAGCCCGACACGCCGAGGCCGATGAGCGCGCGACCGACCGAGAGCATGACGAAATCCTGCGCCAGCGCGAAGACCAGGGCGCCCGTGCCGGCGACGCATATCAGCGCCGCCAGCACCCGGCGCGGACCGTAGCGATCCAGCAGTACCCCGAGCGGGAGCTGGAACGCGGCGAAGGCAAGGAGGTAGGTGGCGGTGAGAAAGCCGAGGTCGGCGCTGGAAAGCGAAAATTCGATCGCCAGGTCGCGCGCGATGACGGCGTTGACGTTGCGGAAAAAATACGAGAGGTAGAAGCCCGCGGCGAACGGACAGAACACGACGAGGAGCAGCCGCGGGTTCACGCGCGGGATTGTACGGGGCCAAATGGGCTAAGCTTGCGCGCATGGCAAAACGGCGCCTCATCGTCGGCATCACCGGGGCCACAGGCACGGCCTACGGCGTGCGGCTGCTCGAGGAGCTGCGCGCCGCGCGCGGCTGGGAGACGCACCTCGTGCTCACCGACGCAGGCGTCCTGAACGCGCACCAGGAGCTCGGCCTGAAGCGCAAGGACATCGAGCGGCTCGCGCACCGGTGCTACCACCCGAAGGACATCGGCGCGGCGATCGCCAGCGGCTCGTTCCTCACCGAGGGCATGATCATTGCGCCGTGCTCCATGAAGACGCTGGCGGCCGTCGCGCACGCGCATGCCGACGACCTGGTGTCGCGCGCCGCCGACGTCGTGCTGAAGGAGCGCCGGCGCCTGGTGCTCCTGCCGCGCGAAGCGCCGCTCAACCTCGCGCACCTGCGCAATATGGTGCAGGTCACGGAAATGGGCGGCATTGTGTTCCCGCCGGTGCCCGCGTTCTACGCGAAACCGAGGACCCTGGACGATCTCGTGCTGCACACCGTGCGCCGCGTGCTGGATCTCTTCGGCCTGCACTCGCCGAAGCTCGCGCGCTGGAAGGGCATCGATGCCTGACCTGTCGGTGTTCTCCGCGAGCTATCTCGAGGCGCGCGGCCGCTTCATCGACGCCGCGCGCGCGCACGGCGCGCTCGTGTACGAATTCCGCGACCCGAAGGAGAAGGGGCCGGCGGGCGAGCCGCTCTGCCTCGACGTCGCCGTGGCGGGCCCGGAGGACGCCGAGCGCGTCCTCGTCGCCGGCAGCGGCACGCACGGCATCGAGGGCTTCTCCGGCTCGGCGGCGCAGACCGCCTGGCTGCTTTCGGGGGGCGCGCGGCGCCTGCCGAAAAAGACTGCCATGGTGTTCTTTCACGCGCATAACCCCTGGGGCTTCGCGCACCAGGCGCGCGGCACCGAGGAGAACGTCGATCTCAACCGCAATTTCCTCGACCACGCCAGGCCCTATCCGCCGAACCCGGGCTACGCCGAGGTGCACCCCATCGTCACGCCCGAGACCTGGGACGACGCCACGCAGGCCGCGCTGTTCCGGCGCCTCGACGAGCTGCGCGCGCGCATCGGCGAGAAGGCGTTCTCCACCGCGTTCAACGGCGGGCAGTTCTCGCATCCCGACGGCATCTACTTCGGCGGCCGGCGCGAGCAGTGGGCGAACTACGCGTTCCGCGAGGCGGTGGTGAAGCACGTGGCGCACGCGAAGCACGCCGCGATCATCGACTTGCACACCGGCATCGGGCCGTGGATGGAGCACATCTACCTGTGCTTTCATGCGGAGGGTTCGGCGGCGCGCAAGCGCGCACGCGACTGGTGGGGCGAGCGCGCCGTGAATCTCGCCGGCGTGACGCACAAGGCGCTCGCCGACTACCAGGGCGTGCTGATCGACGCCTTCGCCGCCATGCTGCCGAAGGCGGAAGTGACCTGCATCGTGGTCGAGTTCGGCACGCTCGAGAGAAGGGAGATCCAGCGCGCCAACATGGCGGGGCGCTGGCTGAAATACCACGGCGCGAAGCATCCGGCGCTCGCGCGCAGGGTGCACGAGCAGTTCTGCGAGGCGTTCTATCCCTCGGATGCGAAGTGGCGCGCGGCGGTGCTGGAGCAGTCGCGCGAGATCCTCGACCGCGGCATCGCGGGGATCGGGCGCTAGGCTACTTCAGCTCGATCTCGACGAAGCGGAACTCGTACTCGTTGGCGTTGATCACGTTGTGCGATACGCCCTTCGGACGGGCGTAGGAAGCGCCGGCCTGCAGCTGCACCTCGCGCACGCCCGCGGGCTCTTCCAGGCGCAGCGTGCCGGTGGTCAGCGGCACGACGACGTAGTCGTG
>CAZAEG010000136.1:0-3734 GCA_964484035.1 uncultured Enterobacteriaceae bacterium
CGGCCCGCGCGGCTTGTCGATGACGATCAGCTCCACGCCCGCGATGCCCTCGACCAGGGTGTGGAAGGGGCGCGAGACGATCCAGTGGATCTTCGTCTCCGGGAAGGCCTTCTGCAGCGTGCGCAGCAGCGGCAGCGTCATGACGACGTCGCCGAGCGCGGACATGCGCAGGACGGCGATGCTGCGGGGCGACGCCGCCATCAGCGCCGGTACCCCGGAGCCAGCCGGTCGAGCCGGCGCAGCAGCGCCGGCCATTCCATCAGCCCGTAGGGCCGGCGCGTGCCGCGCTGGTAATTGTTCCAGGTCGCCGCCAGCACCGCCGGCGGCACCGCGACCAGCGCGCGACCGGTGGCCTGCGCGGCGAGCTGCGAGCGGCAGGCGAGCTCGATGCGGTGCATCCAGTTGAACGCCTCGCCGACCGTGCGCCCCACGGTCACCGCGCCGTGGTTGCGCAGGATCAGCGCCTCGCCCTCGCCCAGGTCGCGCACCAGCGATACGCGCTCCGCGTCCTCCAGCACCACGCCCTGGTAGTCGTGGTAGCCGATCTTCAGGAAGCGCATCGCGGTCTGCGTCATCGGCAGCAGGCCGCAATCGAGCGCCGACACCGCCATGTTGGCCCAGGTGTGCGTGTGGATCACGCAGGCCACCTCCGGCCGCGCGGCGTGGATGGCGCTGTGCAGCACGTAGCCCGCCTGGTTGATGGCGTAGTCGAGCGCGCCGAAGTCGGGCCTGGCGAGAATGCGGCCCTCGAGGTTCACCTTGATCAGGCTGGAGGCCGTGATCTCCTCGTACAGCATGCCGTAGGCGTTGATGAGGAAGGCCTCGTCCTCGTCCGGCACGCGCAGCGAGATGTGGTTCGCGATCATGTCCGACATGCCGTAGAGCGCGACCAGCCGGTAGCATGCGGCGAGGTCGATGCGCGCCGCCCATTCGGCCGCCGTGCAGCGGCCCTTCATCGGCGAGATGCGGAAAGCGCGGCGCGCGGCCTTCTTTTTCATCGAATCGAGGCCGCGCTCGTGCCCGCGATGCGCCCGAACACTGCGCCGTTGGTGAGCCCCGTGCCGCCGGGGTAGTTGAACCAGAAGATGCCCCCGACCAGCTCGCCCGCGGCATACAGCCCCGCGATCGGCGCGCCGTCGGTGTCCAGCACCTGTGCGTCGGTGTTGATGCGCAGGCCGCCGAAGGTGAAGGTGATGCCGCAGGTCACCGCGTAGGCCTCGAACGGCGGCGTATCGAGGGTGTTGGCCCAGTTCGATTTCGGGATCGCGAGCCCTTGCGTGCAGCGCCCGTCCTTCACGTTCGGGTTGAACGGAATGTCCTGGCGCACCGCCGCGTTGTAGGCCTTCAGCTCCTCGAGCGCCGCGCTTGCGTCGGTGTCCTCGAGCTTCGCGCAGAGCTCCTCCAGCGTGTTCGCCGTCACCTTGGTCACCTGGCGGATCCTGTACTCATCCCGGAGCTGCGCCTTCACCTTGGCGTCGAAGACCTGCCAGGCGAACTGCCTGGGCTGCGCGAGGACCACGCGCCCGTACTTGGCGTAAGTGTAGTTCCTGAAGTCCGCGCCCTCGTCGACGAAGCGCCTGCCCAGCGCGTTGATGTACACGCCCCAGGGGTACGAATGCTTCTGGAACTGATCGCCCACCGCGAGGTCGCCGAACTCGGGGGCATTGCGCTCCCAGGCCACGGCGTGGCATCCGGACCAGTTGCCCGCGGGCGCGGCGCCGATGTCGAGCGCCATGCGGATCACGTCGCCGGTGTTGAAGCGCGTGCCCCTGACTTTGGCAAGCTCCCAGCCCGGCCCGAGGTAGCGCGCGCGCCACTCCGGATTCGACTGGAAGCCGCCCGCGGCGAGCACCACGCTCTTTGCGCGCACCTCCACGGTCTTGCCGTCCCTTTTCACGCGCACGCCCTTCACGCCCTCGTCGTCGGCGATGAGCGCCGTCGCGCGCGCCTTGTACCAGATCTCGATGCCGTTCTTCTTCGCGGCGTGGGTGAGCGACTCCACGAGCCCGGGGCCACCGCCCACGGCCTCCACCGTGAGCCCGCCCCAGAACTTGAACTTGCCGCCGATGTTGAACGCCTGCCGGCCCCAGGCCGCGGTGAAGCGCACGCCGTTCGTGCGCATCCACTCGACGGTGGCGAGGCTGCGCTTCACGAGGATCTCGGTGAGGTCGGGGTCGCAGCGGTACTCGGTGACGCGTGCCATGTCGTCGAGGAACTGGCCCTCGGGGTAGGTGCCGAAGTCGGTGCGCGCGATCTCCTCGGGCGTGAGATCCGGGATCGCGCGCTTCAGGTCCTCCACCCCCGCGTAGGCGACCCGCATCAGTCCGGCCGTGAAGCGCGAGTTTCCGCCCGCCTCGTCCTCGCCCGAACGCTCGAGCACCAGCACCCTCTGCACTTTCTCGCGCGCGGCGAGCGCGGCGCAGAACGCGGCGTTGCCGGCGCCCACCACCACCACGTCGTAGCGATCCCTCACCGCCCGGATTGTGCCAAACTTGGCTCATGCCGCGCGGCGTGGTCGACCTGGAAGGCCTGAACAGCCCTGCGGCGAATGCCCTGCGCGGCATGGCCCCGCCCGCGGCGATGCCCTTCGGCATCCGCAAGCTCGGGCACGCGGTGATCAGGGTGCGCGACCTGCAGCGTTCGGTCGCGTTCTACACCGGGGTCCTGGGCTTTTGCGTCTCCGACGTCTATCCCGACACGATGATGCGGGGCGGCATGGTGTTCCTGCGCTTCGGCCCCGACCACCACAGCCTCGCGCTCGTCGGCGGCGCGCAGGACGCGCCTTCGGCGCGCGAGCTGCACCACCTCGCCTTCGAGGTGGCGACGCTGGACGAAGTGTTCGCGGCGCGCGAGCACCTGCGAAGCCAGGGCGTGAAGATCGATTTCGAGGGCCGGCGCCGCGCCGGCTGCCAGGTGGCGGTGGAGTTCCGCGACCCCGACGGCCACTTTCTCGAGATCTTCTGGGGACTCGACCGGGTCGGCCCGGACGGACGCGTGCGCCCTCCCGCGGAGTGGCGCGAGACGCACTCGCTGGAGGAGGCCGTCGCCGACGCGCCCCCTGGACAGGACACCACGTTGCGCGGCAGATGAAGGCGCTGCTCGGCGACTACGCCTGCACGGCGCTCTTCAAGCAGCGCGCGCCGCTCGAATTCGCGGACGTCCGCCCGCCGAGCGCGGGGTTCAAGCGCGTCGTGCGGGATCTGGAATTCGACGTCGCGGAGCTCGCCATCACCACCTTCCTCATGGCGAAGGCGGCGGGCAAGCCCTACCGGCTCCTGCCCGCCGTGGTGCTCGCGCGCATGCAGCATCCGCGGCTGGTCTGCGACAGCCGCCGCCCGTTGACCCCGCGCGACCTCGAGGGCAAGCGCGTGGGCGTGCGCTCCTACTCCGTCACCACCGGCATGTGGATCCGCGGCATCCTCGCCGAGGACCACGGCGTGGACTGCGGCCGCATCGCGTGGGTGACGTCCGAGGAGGCGCACGTCGCCGAGTTCCGCGATCCGCCGAACGTGGTGCGCGCGCCCGCAGGGAAGAAGCTGGAGGAGATGCTGCTCGCGGGCGAGATCGACGCCGCGGTGACCGGCGATGCGCCGATCAGGGATCCACGCGTCGTGCCCGTGATCCCGGACGCGCAAGGCGCGGCGCGCGAGTGGCGCGCGAGGAAGGGCGCGATCCAGATCAACCACATGGTGGCGGTGAAGCCTGCGGTCGACGCAGCGCCGCTGATGGGGCTG
>CAZAEG010000137.1:0-4630 GCA_964484035.1 uncultured Enterobacteriaceae bacterium
CGGGCACTTGTGGGAGGTGGCGCACAACCCGCACTTCTGGGTGGGGCCGAAGGATTAAGATTCCGCCATGTCCGACCCCGTGGACGCCCTGATCCTCGATCTGCTCGAGTGGATCGGCCCGCGGCCGCGGCCCTACCGCGAAGTGCTCGAGGCCTGGCGCACCTCCTGCCCGCGCCTGCCGGTCTGGGAAGACGCGAACGACCGCGGCTTCATCGAGCACCATCACGCGCAAGACGCGCAAGCGACGGTCGCGGTCTCCGCGGCGGGGCGGAAATTCCTCGCCGCGCGCCGCCCCCCGGCATGGCGAATCTAGGAGGTCGGCATGAAGACCAAATGGGCAACCAGCGTGCAGAAGGACATCCACGAGCTCGCCGACGGCGTCGGCAACCTGCTGGTGGATGCGTTTCACTACCTCGCCCTGTTCGCCATCGGCGCCACCATCGTGTGGTCGGCGGTGGCGGCGTTTTTCAACATGACGGTGAAGGGCCTCGCCTCGATCGACGACATCCTGCTGCTGTTCATCTACCTGGAGCTCGGCGCGATGATCGGCATCTACTTCAAGACCAATCACATGCCGGTGCGCTTCCTCATCTACGTCGCCATCACCGCGCTCACGCGGCTGCTGATCATGGAAGTGCAGATGCACCAGAAGCCCGATCTGAGCGTGATCTATGTCACCGGCGCCATCCTGATCCTGGCGCTGGCCACCCTCGTCATCCGCTACGGCTCGCACAAGTTCCCCGCGGGCGGCGGCGACGAGGCGGTGAGGAAGTAGCGCTGCCCGCGATGACGACGGGCCCGCGACCGCATTCCTTCCTCCAAGCGGAGGCCCGCATGGCCGAAGTCGGAACCAGGCTGGTGTTCGAGAACGAGCGCGTGCGCGTTTGGGAGTTCACGCTGCAGCCCGGCGAGAGGATCGACGCGCACCGCCACGACCACGACTATTTCTTCTACCCCATCGAGGGCGGCACGCTCGAGGTGTCGCGCGCGAGCGGCACCACGCGCGTGACGCTGAATGCCGGCGAGGTCTACTTTCGCAAGGGCGGCGACACGCATGCGGCGCAGAACGTCGATGACCACCGCTATCACGAGGTGCTGGTCGAGCTGAAGGGCTGATCTTCGAGCTCGCGGCGCTGTGGCGCTCAAGGAGATGGACATGAAGAAGTGGCTGATCCTGGCGGTGACCCACTGCGCCGCGCTGGGGGTCGGCATCGGGCTCGGCATCTACCTGCTCCCCATCCTCACCGCGCCTCAGGCACCGAGCGCCGGAGAGGTTTCGGCCGCCGCCGGCAAGGCCGAGTTCAAGGGCGAATTCAGGAGAGACCTCAAAGACAGCGATTTCCTGCACTGGGGCGAAGGCACCGTGGCGGTGAGCCGCAGCGCGATCACGCTCATGGGCAGGATCGCCCCGGGACCCGACTACAAGCTCTACCTGTCGCCCGAGTTCGTCGAGACCGAAGCCGACTTCAACCGCCTCAAGGCCAGGATGGCGCGCGTCGGCGACGTGAAGACCTTCGAGAACTTCATCGTGCCGCTGCCCGCGAACATCGACCCGGCGGCCTACACGACGGTGATCGTGTGGTGCGAATCCTTCGGGCAGTTCATCACCGCCGCGCGCTACCGGTAGAACACGTGCCGCCCGATGCGCGCCACGCGCTGCTGCGTGCGCGCCCAGCTCGGCTTGATGTAAGTCGCGTGGTAGTACGTGGCGCCCTCGACCCGCGGCGGCGTGCGCCCGTAGTACACGTCTTCGGCCACTTTTTGCGCGAACGCCCAGGCCTCGCCCGCGGGCTCGGGAACGGCGTAGAACTCGGTCCACGAGAACGCGCCCACGTAGCGCTTGCGAATCGCGTCCCAGCGCTTCTCGTGCACCACCTCGCACACCGTGGCCGGGTAGCGGCTTGACGCCTTGCGGTTCATGGTCACCTCGGCCACCGCGTACTGACCCTCGGGCGGCTCGCCGCGCGCCTCGTGGTAGACGTTGCGCGCCAGGCACTCGAGGTTCCTGCGCTCGGTCTCGCGCGCGAGCTCCAGCGCGCGCTCGTGGCGCGCGAACACCGCGTGCAGGCCGAAGCCGAAGACCACCAGCACCGAGCCGATCATGAGCGCGAACGCCATCGCCTCGCGATCGGCCCGGTACCAGGCAAGCCGCACGCCGCGGCGCGCGTCGGCCCAGGCCGACACGGCGCGGAATGCGAGCTCATCGAGGCGGGAGCGCAGGGACATGGCGGCGCAGTGTTCGCGGCACGGGAGGCCGCTGTCAAGGGCACAATAGCGCCTGCTTTGACAATCCCGAAGCAGGTCGAGTTTCCGCGCTACCTGAAGCGGTAGATCTCGGTATCGAAATTGCCGCGCCAGACGTTCAGGTCAACGCGCCGGCGCCCGGCCATCGAGCTCAGGACCGCGCGGTCCCGGCCCTTTTCCCAGCGCACCTTGTAGATGGAGCGCGCGTCGCCGCGCCGCTGGAACGTCTCATGGCCTTCGGCGTCCGGCTTGCCGTAGCGCTGCCGCAGATGCTCGACCACGCCGCGCAGGTCCTTTTCTTCGAAACGCACGTCGAACGCCTGCACCGAGTCGTTCCTGAGGAAGAACGTGATGCGCGCATCGGCACCGCCGATGCGCACGGGCGCATCGTCGCAGCGCCGGTCCGCGGCGGCGGTCTTCCACTCCATCGACTTGCAGCGCGCCGTGGGAAAAGCCTTGCGCACCTCGGTTTCGGTGGCGCCGAGGGCCACGCCCTTGGCGTCGAAGCCCCAGGCCGGCGCCGCAACAAGCAAGAACAGGGACAGACCCCACTTAAAAATGGGGTCTGTCCCTATTTTTTTCTTTGCAGCTGCCGCCATCGATGGCAGTCCGTCGTGTGGTCGTTGACGAGGCCGGTCGCCTGCATGAAAGCGTACACGATGGTCGAGCCGACGAAGCGGAAGCCGCGCGACTTGAGATCCTTCGACAGGGCGTCCGAGAGCCCGGAGCGCGCCGGCACGTCGCGCGGGCTGCGGCGGTGCGCCGCGAGCGGCTTGCCGCCGACGAAGCTCCAGGCGTAGCGCGCGAAGCTGCCGAATTCCCTCTGCACCCGCAGAAACGCCCTGGCGTTCGTCACCGAGGCCTCGATCTTCAGGCGGTTGCGCACGATCCCCGCGTCGACCATGAGGGCGCGCCTCTTCTTCGCGTCGAAGCGGGCCACCTTCCCCGGATCGAAGCCGAGGTACGCCTCGCGGTACGCCGCGCGCTTTTTCAGGATCGTGTCCCAGGAAAGCCCGGCCTGCGCGCCCTCGAGGATCAGGAACTCGAACAGCTTCCGGTCGCTCCGGACCGGCACGCCCCACTCGCGGTCGTGGTAGGCGACCGCCAGAGGATTCCTCGCCCAGGCGCAGCGCTTTCTCATGCCGCGCGTTTCACCCCCGCCTTCGGATCGTCCTTCACCTCGTGGCTGGCGGGCCGCGCGCGCAGCTTCACGTCGGTGAGCTCGGCGCGATCGCGCGCCGCATTGCGGAACGCCTGGTCGCGGCCCGGGAGGTACTGCGCCGGCCAATACTGGCCCATGTGCTGGTACCAGGCCGAGGCCTGCAGCGTGAAGTACGGATTGGCAAGGTGCGGGCGCGCGAGCGCGACGAGGTCCGCCTTGCCCGCAGCGAGCAGCGTATTCACCTGGTCGGGCGTGGTCACCGCGCCCACGGTCATGGTGGCGATGCCGACTTCGTTCCTCACCCAGTCGGCATAGCTCGCCTGGTACATGCGGCCGTAGACGGGCTTCTGGTTCGGCACGGTCTGGCCGGTGGACACGTCGATCAGGTCGCAGCCCGCCTCTTTCAGCATCCGCGTCAGCGCGACCAGATCCTCGCCCGGGAGCCCGCCCGGCGCCCAGTCGGTGGCCGAGATGCGCACCGACATCGGCTTCGCCTTCGGCCAGGCCTCGCGGCAGGCGCGGAACACTTCGAGCGGCCAGCGCATGCGGTTCTCGATCGAGCCGCCGTAGGTGTCCCTGCGCTGGTTGGTGAGCGGCGAGATGAAGCTCGCGAGCAGGTACCCGTGCGCCATGTGCAGCTCGAGCATGTCGAAGCCGGCTTCATGCGCGTACCCGGTCGAACGCACGAAATCGTCGCGGATGCGGTCCATGTCGGCGCGCGTCATCTCGCGCGGCACCTGTGACTCGCCTTCGAGGTACGGGATTGCCGAGGCCGACACCAGCGGCCAGTTGCCGGACTCCAGCGGGTGGTCCATGCGCTCCCAGCCGAGCTGGGTGGAGCCC
The DNA here is from genome assembly GCA_964484035.1 of uncultured Enterobacteriaceae bacterium. Classification (GTDB taxonomy): domain Bacteria; phylum Pseudomonadota; class Gammaproteobacteria; order Burkholderiales; family SG8-39; genus JAABQT01. Next base: position 4,250 of record CAZAEG010000137.1, read on the forward strand.
TTGCGGCCGGAGTGCCCGATCTGCATGCAGAGCTTCGCCTTCGAATGGGCGTGGCAGAAGTCGGCGATGCGCTTGAACGCATCGCGTTGCGCCTCGTTCCACAGACCCGTGCAGCCAGGCGTGATGCGCGCCTCGGGCGAGGTGCAGGTCATCTCCACGTAGACCAGCCCCGCGCCGCCGATCGCGCGACTGCCCAGGTGCACGCAGTGCCAGTCGGTGGGCACGCCGTCGACCGCCGAATACTGGTCCATGGGCGAGACCACGACGCGATTCTCCACCACCATGTCACGCAAGGCGAAGGGCGTGAACATCGGCACCGGCGGGTTGCGCATGTCGAGCTCGAAGCCCTTGGCGCGCACCTGCGCCGCGAACCAGCGATGC
>CAZAEG010000138.1:0-4199 GCA_964484035.1 uncultured Enterobacteriaceae bacterium
CACCACCTGGAACAGGTCGCCCACGATGCCGTAGTCGGCCACCTGGAAGATGGGCGCCTCCTCGTCCTTGTTGATGGCGACGATCACGCGGCTGTCCTTCATGCCCGCCAGGTGCTGGATGGCGCCCGAGATGCCGACGGCGATATAGAGTTCCGGCGCCACGATCTTGCCCGTCTGCCCCACCTGCCAGTCGTTCGGCACGAAGCCCGCGTCCACCGCGGCGCGCGAAGCGCCCAGGGCGGCGTTCAGCTTGTCGGCGAGCGGCTCGAGCAGCTTGAAGTTCTCCCCCGAGCCCATGCCCCGCCCGCCCGAGACCACGATCCGCGCCGAGGTGAGCTCCGGACGCTCTGACTTCGCCACGTCCCGGCTGACGAAGGAGGACAGGCCGCAGTCCGCGGGCGCTTGCACGCTCTCCAAGGATGCCGAGCCGCCGGTGGCGGCCACCGCGTCGAAACCCGTGGTGCGCACCGTGATCACCTTGATCGCGTCGGCCGACTTTACGGTCGCCAGCGCGCTGCCCGCGTAGATCGGCCGCACGAAGGTGTCTGCGGACTCCACGGCGACGATGTCGGAGATCTGCTGCACGTCCAGGAGCGCAGCCGCCCGCGGCATCACGTCCTTGCCGGTCGAAGTCGCCGGCGCGAGGACATGCGAATAGCCCTTTGACAGCGCCACCACCAGCGCGGCGAGGTTCTCGGCGAGGAACTCGCCCAGGTGGGCCGCGTCCGCGTGCAGCACCTTCGCCACGCCCGCGACCTGCGCCGCGGCCTTGGCCGCCGCGCCCGCGTCGTGGCCGGCGACCAGCACGTGGATCTCGCCGCCGATCTTCTGCGCGGCGGCCACCGCATTGAGCGTGGACTTACGGATTTCCTTGTTGTCGTGCTCCGCGAGGACGAGGACGCTCATCAGATCACCTTCGCTTCGTTACGCAGCTTGTCCACCAGCGTCTTCGCGTCCGGCACCTTGATGCCGGCCTTCCTCTTGGCCGGCTCCACCACCTTGAGCGTCTGCAGGCGCGGCTTCACGTCCACGCCGAGAGCGTCAGGTGTCAGGTTCTCGAGCGTCTTCTTCTTCGCCTTCATGATGTTCGGCAGCGTCACGTAGCGCGGCTCGTTCAGGCGCAGGTCGGTGGTGATGATCGCGGGCAGCTTCAGGGCGATGGTCTCCAGGCCGCCGTCGACCTCGCGCGTCACCGTCGCCTTGCCGTCCGCGATTTTCACCTTGGAGGCGAAGGTCGCCTGCGGCCACTTGAGCAGCGCGGCGAGCATCTGCCCGGTCTGGTTCGCATCGTCGTCGATCGCCTGCTTGCCGAGGATCACGAGCTGGGGCGATTCCTTCGCGCACAGCGCCTGCAGCAGCTTCGCCACCGCCAGCGGCTGCAGCTCGGCATCCGTTTCCACGAGGATGGCGCGGTCGGCGCCGATGGCGAGCGCGGTGCGCAGCGTCTCCTGGCACGCGGCGAGCCCCGCCGACACGGCGACGATCTCGGTCGCCACGCCCGCTTCCTTGAGCCGCACTGCTTCCTCGAGCGCGATCTCGTCGAACGGGTTCATCGACATCTTGACGTTGGCGGTCTCGACGCCGGTGCCGTCGGCCTTGACGCGCACCTTGACGTTGTAATCGACTACGCGCTTGACGCTGACCAGGACTTTCATGGGGAACCGGGCGATGGGTGAGTGCGTGAAATTATATCGCGCCGTGCGTGCGGCGCTCGGCTGCGCGCTGCTTGGCGCGTGCGCCGCGGCGCCGGTCGCCGACGCGCCGCGCGCGCGCGCCGAGACGGCGGTATTCGTGGTGCCGCAGGGAGGCCACACCGGGCTCGCCGTGCGCGCGGCCGACATTCCGGCGTCGCTGGTGCCGGAAAAGCGCGACTTCCCCGGCGCCGACTGGCTGGAGTTCGGCTGGGGCGACCGCGATTTCTACATGGCGCCAGCCGCGGGGCCGTGGCTCTCGTTCAAGGCCGCGTTCCTGCCCACGCGCAGCGTGGTGCACGTCGCCGGGGTACGCGGCGAACTGGGCGAGGCCTTTCCTGGCGCCGAGATCGTCGAGATCCCGCTCTCACGCGCGGCGCTCGAGGGACTCTTGCGCTACGTGCACGACACTTTTGAGCGCGCGGGCGATGCCACCGTGCCGCTCGGGCGCGGCTTCTACCCGGGGCGCGAGACGTTCCACCTGCTGCGCACCTGCAACGTCTGGACCGCGGGGGCGCTGCGCGCCGCCGGCCTTCCGGTCGGCGACGCGCTCACGGTGCATGGCATCCTGGCGCAGGTGCGCCCGCTCAGCCGAAGATGACCTTGGGCAGCCAGGTCGCCAATTCGGGGAAGTACGCCAGGATCACCAACATCAGCAGCTGGAGGATCACGAAAGGCACCACGCCGCGGTAGATGTGCATGGTGGTGACCTCGGGCGGCGCGACACTGCGCAGGTAAAACAGCGCATAGCCGAGCGGCGGGGTGAGGAACGAGGTCTGCAGGTTGATCGCGATCATGATGCCCAGCCACACCGGGTCGAGGCCGAACTGCAGCAGCACCGGCCCGACGATCGGCACGACCACGAACAGGATCTCGATGGTGTCGAGGAAGAAGCCCAGCACGAACAGCAGTGCCATCACCACGATCATCGCGCCGACCACGCCGCCGGGCAGGCCGGTGAGGAACGCGTGCACCATGTCGTCGCCGCCGAGGCCGCGGAACACGAGCGAAAAGAGCTGCGCGGCGATGATGATGGCGAAGATCATCGTGGTCAGGCGCGCGGTGGTGCGCATGACCTGATGCAGCGTGTTGTTGCGGAACACGCGCCATAGCGCCACCAGCAGCCCCCAGGCGATGCCCGCGCACATCAGCACCGCGACGACGCTGGAGATGTTCTCGCGCAGCGTGATGTGCGTGCGCGTCACCCGCATGTCGACGAAGGATGTGAGGATGATGACCCCGATCAGGCTGGCCGCGGCCGCGTACACGGGGATTGGCTTGCCTTCCGCGAGGCGGTGTCCGGCGAGCAGGGTAGCGCCAATCGCCCCGACGCCGGCCGCCTCGGTCGGCGTCGCGATGCCGACCAGGATGGAGCCGAGCACCGACACGATCAGCACGAGCGGCGCCACGAGAGCGTGCATCACGCGGCCTACCATGTTGCCCGCCTGCATCGACTCGTCGCGCGGGATCGCCGGCGAGGACTTCGGGCTCACGAACGCCACGACAATTTGATAAAGGATGTACAGGCCGACCAGCGCGAGCCCCGGGATCAGCGCGCCGGCGAACAGGTCGCCCACCGACACCGGCTCGGGCGAGAAGTTGCCGAGCGCGCGCTGCGCCTCCTGATGCGCGTTCGAGATCTGGTCGCCGAGCACCACCAGCACGATGGAAGGCGGGATGATCTGGCCGAGCGTGCCGGCCGCGGCGATCGAGCCGCACGCGAGCTTCGGGTCGTATCCCCGGCGCAGCATGGTCGGCAGCGAGATGAGCCCCATGGTGATCACGGTGGCGCCGACGATGCCGGTGGACGCGGCGAGCATCGCGCCGACTATCGAGACCGAGATCCCCAGACCGCCGCGCAGCCGGCCGAACAGTTGTCCCATGGTGTCGAGCAGCTCCTCTGCAACCTTGGAGCGCTCGAGCATCACCCCCATGAAGATGAATAGCGGGATCGCGATCAGCACCTCGTTGGTCATCACGCCGTAGATGCGATGCGGAAGCACGCCCAGGAAGTCCGGATCGAACACGCCGAACGCCATGCCGGCCAGCGCGAAGAGCAGCGCCGTGCCGGCGAGCGTGAACGACACCGGGTAGCCGAGCAGCACGAAGCCGCACAGCCCTACGATCATCAGCAGGGCGAGCGCCTCTTTCACGCCACCCGCCCCAGGCCCGGCGCCTCGCCGTCCACGCGCCCGCGCGACTGCGTTACTCCGGCGAGCAGCAGCACGGACTGCAGCGTGAGCGACACGGCCTGCACGCCGAGCAGCCCGGCGAAAACCAGAATCAGCGTCTTCAGCAGATAGACGGCCGGGATGCCGAGCCGGCCCTCCTGCGAGGTCTCCATGACGGCCCACGAGGCTTCGACATAGGGCCACGACATCCACCCGATGAGCGCGCACATCGGCAGCAGGAACACGAGCGTGCCGACGATGTCCACGATCGCCCGCGTGCGCGGCGCCATTGCCGCGTAGAAGATGTCGCAGCGCACGTGGCCGTTGTGCACCAGCG